>JAFYMD010000230.1 GCA_017556785.1 Clostridia bacterium
CCTCGCGAAATACACCGTAGATTCGAAACGGCGCATGGTCAATGCTGTAAAATTTCATTCCTTCTCGTTGGATTTTGGGTGTCAAAGCGAAATTTTTGTCGATCTCTCCAATTGATTTTGGCATAAGGATTCCTCCCAAAAGTTTTCTGGTTTGATTATACCACACCCCCAAAAAATACACAAGATTTTTCACGCAAAAAAGACCCCTTTTACAAGGGGTCTTTTTTGTGGATTACGGTGCCTTAGCAGCCGCAACCGCAACCATTGTCGTTGCCGCAACCGCAGTTGTTGCCGCCGAAGCCGTTCCCGCAACCGCAAACCAGCAACAGGATCACAATGATCCAGATCCAGCAATTGTTGTTACCACACATTGTTGTCAGCCTCCTTTCGAGCCTTCACTGTCATACTATGTGGCGACCGATTATGTGTGATAAAAAAATTCCCCGAGGTTTATAACCTCGGAGGATTTTAACGTTAACCAATCTTCTTGGTATCAATTTCTTCTTTTGCCATGGCAACGAAGTCGGCAAGAGGCATAGAACCGATGTCGCCGGTCTCACCCCGTTTGCGAACCGAAACGGTACCGCTTTCGGCTTCTTTGTCGCCGATAATGAGCATATAGTTGACCTTTTCCATTTGCGCTTCCCGAATTTTATAACCGATCTTTTCGCTGCGGGTGTCGCAAGTAGCACGCAAACCGGCTTTTTTCAGTTCGGCAGTAACCGCCTGTGCTTGATCCAGCAACCGTTCGGAAATGGGCAGTACCCGTACCTGTTCGGGAGACAACCACATAGGCATAGCGCCTGCATATTTTTCAATCAACAAGGCAAGGGTACGTTCATAGCAACCGATTGAGGTGCGGTGAATAATGCAAGGAATCTTTTTGGTGCCGTCGGAATCGGTGTATTCCATACCGAATTTTTCAGCCAACATTTGGTCGATCTGAATGGTGATCAGAGTATCTTCTTTGCCGTGTACGTTTTTGATTTGAATATCCAATTTCGGGCCGTAGAAGGCGGCTTCGCCCACACCGATTTCGTAGGGGATTTCCAAATGGTTGAGGATCCGTTCCATCAGCCCTTGGGCTTCGTCCCATTGTTCTTTGGTACCAATGTACTTTTCTTTGTTCTCAGGATCCCATTGAGAGAACCGATAAGAAACGTCTTCGTACAAGCCCAAGGTCTTCAGCATAAAGATTGCCAATTCCAAACAACCCTTAAATTCCTCCTCCAACTGTTCGGGAGTGCACATTAAGTGACCTTCGGAAATGGTGAACTGACGCACACGAATCAACCCGTGCATTTCGCCGCTGGCTTCGTTACGGAACAAGGTAGAGGTTTCGTTGTAGCGCAAGGGCAGGTCACGATAAGAACGGGCTTTGTTCAGGTAAGCTTGATATTGGAAGGGGCAGGTCATAGGCCGCAAAGCAAACACTTCGTCGTCGGTTGCTTCGTCACCCATAACAAACATACCGTCTTGGTAATGATCCCAGTGACCGGAGATTTTGTACAAGTCGCTTTTTGCCATAAAAGGTGTTTTGGTGAGCAACCAACCCCGACGTTCTTCTTCGTCTTCCACAAACCGTTGCAGGGTTTGAATAATTCGTGCACCCTTAGGCAACATAATGGGCAACCCTTGACCGATGTATTCGCTGGTGGTGAAGTAACCCAATTGACGACCCAGCAGGTTGTGGTCCCGTTTTTTGGCTTCTTCAATCCGAGCCAAATGTTCTTCTAACATGCTGGCTTTGGGAAATGCAGTACCGTACACACGGCAAAGCATTTTGTTTTTGGCGTCGCCACGCCAGTAAGCGCCGGTGCATTGGGTCAGTTTAAAGGCTTTGACCACACCGGTGTTCATTAAGTGAGGGCCGGCACACAAGTCGGTAAATTCCCCTTGTTTATAAAAAGAGATATTTTCACCCTTGTCGGCGTGTTCTTGTGCCAATTCTACCTTATAAGTTTCACCCATGTCGGCAAGCAATTGCATGGCTTCGGCGGGAGGCAATTCAAACCGTTCCAATTCAATATTTTCTTTTACGATTTTTTTCATTTCCCCTTCAATGGCGGTAAGCATTTCTGGAGTAAAGGCTTCGTCGGTGTCAAAGTCGTAATAAAAACCGCCGTCAATGGCAGGGCCAATGCACAGTTTCACGTTGGGATACAACCGTTTGACCGCTTGTGCCAAAATGTGAGAAGCGGTGTGCCAAAATGCCTTTTGTCCTTCTTTGTCGTCAAAGGTCAAAAAGGTAACTTCACAGTTTTCGGTCAAGGGAGTGCGCAAATCGGCTACCTTGCCGTCAATCAAACATGCACAGCAGTTGCGGTACAACCCCATGCTGATTTCTTTCGCTACGTCGCCCGCCAAAACACCGGCTTCGAATTCACGAAATTCATCTCTCAATTTTACTTGAATCATGCTTTTCATCTCCAAAATGTATAATGTATTTTATTTATATATAATGTAAATAAATCCTTACGTTGTTCGCGCCAAGGCAAAAAACCATTCCCCGCCCTTGTCATTCTGAGCGAATGCGAAGAATCCGTTCCCCCGCAAACAAAAAACACCTCACCCCGCAAGGGATGAAGTGTTGTAACTCCACGGTTCCACCCAAATTACGGCAAACGCCGTCACTTTGCAACCCTATAACGCAGGTCACGCGGCACACCTTGATTACGGCGGCACTCAAGAGGCGGTATGTAGCCCCACTCCTTGTTTGGATTTGCTTACAGCCCACGGCAAACCCTCTCTGGCAAACGGTGTACGGGGTACGATTCCTCTGTCAACGCATTGGATTATTTGCCCTAAGTTTATCACCTGCCCGAAAAAAAGTCAAGGTTTTTCACAAAAAAGTTGAAAATCGGTCATTGACTTTACCGAAAAAACATGATATACTCATTGTGACTTATTAGAATTTAATGGGTGTAGTGTACCCTTTTTTACAGATTAGGAGTGTGAAGATATGAAAACGGTTGAAAAACGTCCGTTGTCTACCAAGCAAAAAGTGCTGGCCATATCTCTTTGCATATTGTTGTTGATGGGTAGCGTTGTTGGGGGCGTGCTTGCATGGCTTACCTCAGAGTCTGACCCTATTATAAACACCTTTTCGGGTAGTAACTTAGAAATTAGTGTAGACGAAGAAATCAACCCCGACGGCACCACGATTTTCAAAGCGATTCCCGGCAACACCGACGCCAAAGACCCTTCCATTACGGTGTTTGCAGGTAGCGAACCTTGCTATTTGTTTGTTCACCCCGTAAAATCCAGCGGGTTTGACAATATTGTTTCGTACACCTACGCAAGCGGTTGGACCCAACATGGTTCTACCGGCTATTACTATTATATCGTAGGCGATTTGCAAGAGGGAGCCCTGCCCGCAGATGAAACCATTTATATTTTGCAAGGTTCCGACGAAAACGATTCCGACGGTGACCCCATGACCAATGGCTATATTCAATACAAAACCACCGCCACCAACGATCAGCTTGACTTTGCCGAAGGTGACCACTCGTTGCTTTTTAAAGTTGTGGCGGTTCAACAAAACAATTTGACCCCTGCGCAAGCATATAGTGTTGTTAAAGACTTGATTTAACCCGCCCCGCCAACAACATATAGTAATCACAGGTTATTTCAATGTTTTTTTTAAAAAAATATTGATTTTGCAATCTTTTTATGGTACAATTACTTTGTACAAGGGAAAGTTGTACCCTTTTGTCGTTTTTACATTTGGGCGCAACCCCGCCTGTACCATATACTAACCTTTCGGTTTCTTTTCACCTCAACCCGTGACATACCTTGGTATGTCTGCGGTTTTTGGCTTAAATTAAAACAATTTATTTCGCTTAGAGAGGAGTGTAAACAATGAACTTGACTCGCCCTTCCCGCAAGGCTTTGATTCAACTTGTTATCATTTTTGCTTTGTGCATTGTTATGTTCTTTTACGCTTACGCTTCTCCCAAAACGTCTGCTTGGTTGCAAACCACTGGTGAAACCCCCGAAAACCTTTTTGTGGGCAGTAACTTGACCATTTCGTTAACGGGTACTCAAAAAATCACCCTTTTGCCCGGTGCAGACATTGGTATTGTAAACTACCCTTACGTTACCATTCCCGCAGGCAGCGAAGCTTGCTATATTTTTGTAAAACCGGTTGAAGCCAATGATTTTGGCGAATACGTTGACTATTCTTTCTTGCCTTCATACACAGAAGTCAGCGACGGGTATTATTGCCGACCCGTTGGTGAAGTTGGCACCCCCTTGGCAACTGGCCAAAACTGCTTGTTCTTCCCCGGTAAATCGGGCAACGACGTTTTTGGCAATTCCATGGCTTACAGTTATATTCACGCCCGTGAGTATATGAAAGACGGTACTACCGACATTAACACCACCAACTTGAGTGCTCAAACCGGTAGCCTTACCCTGAAAGTATATTGTGTGCAACAAGCAAACCTTACCCCTGCCGAAGCCCTTGC
>JAFYMD010000027.1 GCA_017556785.1 Clostridia bacterium
AAGTTAAAGGAGAGTTTTATTATGGCAAATTTAAAAGGTACTAAAACCGAAAGCAATCTCATGGCAGCTTTTGCCGGCGAAAGCATGGCTCGTAACAAATACACCTATTATGCTTCGAAAGCCAAAAAAGAAGGATACCAACAAATCGGTGCTTTGTTTGAAGAAACTGCCAACAACGAAAAAGAACACGCAAAAATTTGGTTCAAACTGTTGCATGACGGCATTGCCGACACGGTTACCAACTTAAAAGATGCCGCCGCAGGCGAAAACGAAGAATGGACTGAAATGTATGCCCGTATGGCAAAAGAAGCCGAAGAAGAAGGGTTTGCCGACATTGCCGCTTTGTTCAAAATGGTAGGCGCTGTGGAAAAACACCATGAAGAACGCTATCTGAAACTGTTGCAAAACATTGAAGACGGCAGCGTTTTCAAGAAAAACGAAAAAACCGTTTGGATTTGCCGCAACTGCGGACATATTGTGGATGCCGTTTCTGCTCCCCAACTGTGCCCCGTTTGCGCCCATCCCCAAGCTTATTTTGAACTGCGGGTTATTAACTACTAAAAACGTCAGTATAAAACGGCAGAATCCAACGATTCTGCCGTTTTTTTCTTTTGCATGGATATGCTCTGTTGGGTAATGCTATAAAAAGCATTTTAAAAAATCGTAAAAAATATTCTTTTTTTTAATTGCAAAATATAGTATACTATAAAGGAGCCATATACATGATGCAATGGATTGCCCGCGTATATCGGCAGATTCGCTTGTTTTTTAATTATCCCCTATCCGCTTTTGCGGCACAGACCTCTTTTTCTTTAATTTTGTCGGCCTTTCCCTTTACCATGTTGTTATTTACCCTCATGGGGTATGTTCCCGGATTGGAGCAACACATGTTGCAAAGTGAAGTGGGGCGTTTTATGCCGAAACTGTTTGAAGAATTGGTGAACCGTATATTTCAAGATATTGCGATTGGTCGGAACCTTACCCTTATTTCGGTCACCGCTCTTTCGGCGCTGTTTGCCGCCTCTAACGGATTTGCTTCTATGATTCGCGGCATGAATATGGTATATGGCATACAAGAAGCCCGCACCTTTTGGCGAATACGCCTTTTAGCACTATTGTGCACGGTGGTGTTTATGTCTGCCATGCTTCTCACCCTATTGCTCATGGTATTTGGGGATCATATCATTGCTTTGATTCATCTTGCTATTCCCCGCTTTTCTCACACCCAAGTACCCGCATTGGGGTACCGCATAGTGCTAATCTGCATTTTTTTGACGGTTATGTTTATTTTGGTATACAAAACCATGCCCAATCGAAAATCCTCCGTAAAACATGAATTTCCCGGTGCTTTGGTTGCCGCCGGCGGTTGGCTGATTTTTTCATTTATTTATTCCATTTTTTTGTCCCATATCAGCACCTATTTATACGGCAGCTTAACCGCTGCGGTATTTATGATGCTATGGATTTATTGTTGCATTTATATATTGTTTGTAGGCGCTCAAATTAATTGTTGGTTGCGATTAAAGCGTCGGCAACGACATAAAGGAGAATGAACCATGTTTCAAGAGATTAACATTCGTGATTTGAACCAAAATGCAATCAAAATGATTGCCGACCGCTGGTTGCTTATCACCGCAGGAACCGAAGATGATCACAATATGATGACCGGTTCTTGGGGTGCTTTGGGAGAAATGTGGGGGAAAGATATTGCCACTGTGGTAATTCGACCCACCCGGCACACCTACGGCTTTATGGAGAAAAACGACTATTTTACCATTTCGGTACTGCCCCAAGAAATCAACAAAGCCGTACATGGCATTTGCGGTAGTAAAAGCGGTCGCAATATTAACAAAACCGCCGAAACCGGCTTGTCCCCTCTGTTTGACCAAAGTGTGTATTTTGAGCAAGCCGAAATTGTGTTGATTTGCAAAAAGATTTATGTAGGCGACGTTAAACCCGAAAACTTTGTAGACTCCTCTTTGGACGAAAAATGGTACAACAACGATTATCACCGAATGTATGTGGGTGAAATTGTTAAAACGCTGGTGAAACAATAAAATATAAAAAATAAAAAACCGGAACGACAGAGGTTGGGAGTCGTTCCGGTTTTAAATTGCAATAATTAGGCGTTGGCCTTCAGTTTGAGGGCGAGTGCCGATTTTTTATGAACTGCGGTATTTTTGTGGATGATACCTTTAGCGGCAGCTTGGTCAATCTTCTTCACAGCCAAACGAACAACTTGTTCTTTGTCAGCAGCAGAAGTATCAATAGCGGCGCTGGCCTTTTTGATAGCAGTCTTCAAAGCAGAATTGTAAGCTTTGTTACGAGCGGTTCTGACAGCAGTAACCATAACACGTTTCTTTGCAGATTTAATATTAGGCATTCTTACACCTCCCTACCGAAAATATCTATAATTCAGTGACTTAAGATATAATACCACCGTCTTTCACAAAATGCAAGCACTTTTTTTCAAAAAATGGATATTTCTTTTGTTTTTATCCACACTAATCATAAATCAACTGATAAAGGAGAACAAATTATGAATCCCCGTACCGATTTGGCTTTGGAAGTCCACGAAACGTCCCCTTCCCCCTACCCCGGAGTAGATTGTGAAGAGTTGAGTTTAGAAAGCGCCAAAATCACCCGTATTCAAGTAATGAATCAACAGGGATCTCAGGCAATCGGTAAACCCATTGGCAATTATATCACCATAGAAGTCCCTCCGTTTTCTGACGAAACCGCCGCCGATGACACCCGTCGCTCGGCAATTACGGTAGAACTAAAACGAATGTTGCCCGAAACGGGGGCAATTTTAATTGCCGGTTTGGGCAACGACCGCATTACTCCCGATGCTTTGGGACCGCAAACCGTAGAACGATTGCTTGCTACCCGACATATTAGTAAAGAACTGTCCCAATCGCTGGGTTTGGGCGAACTTCGTCCCGTTTCGGTCATTGCACCGGGCGTACTTGGTAAAACGGGAATTGAAACCGCCGAATTGATCAAAGGGGTGGTAGATCAGGTTTCTCCTGCGGCAGTTATTGTCATAGATGCTTTGGCATCGCGCCGATTATCGCGACTGGGTTGTACCGTACAACTGTGTGACGCAGGAATCATACCCGGTTCGGGTGTAGGCAATCAACGACAAGAAATTAACCAACACACGTTGGGTGTACCGGTTGTCGCTTTGGGAGTTCCAACCGTTGTTGACGTAGTAACCCTTGCCAACGATCTACTGACACAAAACGACAGCGCAAACCCCTCGCTACCACAAGAAAGTTCCCACATGATGGTCACACCGAGAGAAATCGACACCGTAATTGCCCATGCTGCTGATTTGGTGGCTTTGTCCATCAATTGTGCGTTGCACCCTCATTTATCTCCTGAATTGATCACAGCCTTGGTATGATTTGGGTTCATTTGGCATACAATTTTACGTAAGATTCGTGCCAAGGAGATGACCAAAATGAAAAGGAACTCAAAAAAAGTCACCGTAGTATTGCTATGCACCTTGCTGGTAGCTCTTTTAATTTATGAGGGAGGCGCTCTGTTACAACTTACTTGTTATGCCGCCAAACATTCCGCCTCCCTTTTATTGTTCAACGGAATCGCAACAAAATCGAACACAGCAGTTTTTACCCCCGTTGACAAGGAAGCAAGTTTGCCGTCGCAACCATCGCAGCCGTCAATCGAAACCGACACAACACCCCATTTGCCCCCACCGGAAGGGGTGGAAACAGGAGAAGTCAAGACCACCATATTGTCGTTGTCTGCCGCCAATACCCAAAGTGGCGGCGTACACGTCAGCAATAAAACCGATCGCGCCATTGATTTGGACGATTACTTAGACCAAGGCTTACCCTTTACTATGACCGAAACCGGTCAGCCGCAAGTGCTGATTGTGCATACCCACGGTTCCGAAGCCTTTGCCGAGGGAGACTACGGATATTACGTCAAATCGGCTTCCACTCGCTCGACCGACAACACCAAAAATATGGTAGCCGTAGGTCAAGTAATCGCCGACAAACTCAACGAAGCGGGAATTGTTACCATCAACGACCCTACCCTCCACGATCACCCCAATTACACAGGCAGTTATACCCGAAGCGCCGAAACCATACAAAAATATTTAGATCAATACCCTTCAATCAAAGTGGTGATTGACGCACATCGTGATGCGATTTCCGGTAGTGGTGATCAAAAAATCAAGCCAACGGTGGAAATCATGGGTCAAAAAGCCGCACAAATTATGATTTTGGCAGGTTGCGAAAGTGGGTCGGTTACCGATTTTCCCAACTGGGAGGAAAATTTCCGATTTTGCCTGCAATTGCAAAAAAAGATAGAAGCCGATTACCCGGGACTGGCACGTCCCCTTTCTTTTAAAGCTTGCAAATATAATTTTGATATGCTCAGCGGCTCTATTTTAATCGAAATAGGAAGCGATGCCAACACCTTGGCAGAAGCCAAATACTCGGCGCAATTGTTGTCGCAAGCCTTAATCAAGGTATTGCAACCATAACCAAAACACCCCAAACCAATGGTTTGGGGTGTTTTTCAATCATTTATTTTTTGTAAAACTGACCATAGTAAGCGTCTACCTCTTGTTGAATCAATTGCTTAACATTCACCACATCTACCGAGGGGTGCATATCTTTGTTCAACACCGAACCGTCTACAGGACCGCCTACCGCACCGGTAAAGGGGCCGGTGGAAAAATCAAAGGAGGTGTTGGCGGTAGCCCAGCGGTAGACCGATTGGCCCAAGGCATCATACCCTTTTTGTGCTGCATCGGCTACCCAGCCGTCAGCAATCGCGGCATCGGCTTCTGCCAAAGCAGAAAGCACCATGGCATACGCATTGCCGTATTCACTCATTCCCGCAGGCACAGCATAAGCAGGGCTGTTGAAGGTGCACATAACGTAATCGTTTTGTGCAGGGCCTATGGGGAATGGCATGGCACTCAGTTCAAAACCACGGTCGGCAGCAGCCGAAGCGGTGTCATTTAAGTAATATACTACCATGGGGATCTTACCCTCACGGAATTTTTCAAACATGGCGTTTACATTGGATTCATAAACATAAGCACCCGATGTAAACAACTCTTTGGTATAAGTCAATGCGGCAATCCCCTCGTCGGTAGCAATCGAACTGATTGCCCCACTACCATCGGGTAAGAATGTTACCTCATATCCGGCGTTTGAAACAATGGCTTGTCCAATGATATTGGTATTGGACATCATAACACCTTTTTGCTTGCTACCTGCTTGGTATTCTTCCGCAAGGGCGGTGAGTGCTTCCCACGTCCATTTTTTCTGTTCAAACTGTTCCTGTAATTTGGCAAAGGCGTTTGGTGCATACCGAGACACCAAATCTTTATTGATGGCAATTCCCATGGGATTGGCCGACATAGCATTTGACGCTACGCCATACAATTTATCTCCCATTTGACAGGAGGCGGTTGAACCGCTTTTTCGTACGTCTTCAGGGAAAACAACGTTATTATTTAAATCCATTAATTTGCCTTTTCTAGCCAAGGAACGGATCTCATTGACCGAAACTTCGATCATATCATAAAAGAATAAACTATCTGATTCCTCCGCTAAATTCAAAGGGACAACCGAAATAGAAACACCGTATTTTTGTTCTGCCTTAGCAACTGCTTGTTGCCATGCCCGCCCAAAGGCGGTATCGGCAGTATACTTAGAAGCATAAACAGAACCGATGGTAAAGGTTTGGTCGGTAAGCCCTGTAAATTGCACCGTTTTCCCCACCACTTGCCGTAAAATCTGCAAGGCGTCGGCAGAACCGATATCGTCAGAACAGTCCATGTCTGCGGCAGAAGATTGAATGGAGGTCAGTTCGACCTTACCTACTACGTTTTGCAATACCAGCAACGCATCATCCGCACCGACCTGTCCATTTAAATTGGCATCTCCCAATCCGCTCCCCACGGTCGTTGTAGCAGATGATACACCGATAACACCAGACAAGATCAGCCCTATCACACACAAAAAAGCAAGCAATCGTTTCATAATTAAACCTCCATTTTATTAAGCATCACGAGTATTATATCATATGCACGACCGCATGTCAAACCAAAAGGTGTCAAATCCGTTTATGGTAAACAGCCTAATATTGCAACTTCTCGCAGTTTGAGCTATACTCTATTTAGGCAACTTTAAGGTTCAGAGGATATGATATCAAGTGGGAGGGAGTTCTATGCGTTTATTATTGGCAGAAGATGAAAAAGAGTTAGCCCGTGCTCTCAGTACGATTTTACAACACAACAATTATTCGGTCGACGTAGTGTACAACGGACAAGATGCTTTGGATTATTTGGAAACCGAATTATATGACGGTGCTGTTTTGGATATTATGATGCCGCAAAAAGACGGGCTCTCGGTGGTTCGAGAGTTACGTGCCAAAGGGAACCCTGTACCGATTTTATTGCTCACCGCCAAATCGGAAGTCGACGACTTGGTAGAGGGGTTAGATGCCGGTGCCGACGACTATATAACCAAGCCTTTTATTACCAAAGAATTGCTCGCTCGCATTCGCGCCATGACACGTCGACAAGTCGCGTGTACCGATCCTGTTTTGAGTTTTGGTAACACAAGCCTAAATCGTGCCAATTTTACGGTTACCTGCCCCGCCGGTTCCTTCCGTTGCAGTAACAAGGAATTTCAAATTTTGGAAATGCTTATGGCCAATCCCGGGCGGCTGATCTCTACCGAAACCTTTATGGACAAGATCTGGGGATACGATACCGATACCGAAATCAGCGTGGTTTGGGTTTATATTTCTTGCTTACGTAAAAAACTTACAAGCATTGGTGCCAATATTCAAATCAAAACCAATCGTAGTGTGGGTTATATGCTGGAGGAAACAAAATGATACAGACCTTGCGCCGCAGGTTTATTGCCATTGCTATGTTGTCGATCTTTCTGGTAGTTGGTTCGATCATTGCCTCGATCAACGTAAGCACCTATCACCAAACCATGCAAGAAGCCGACCATCTTTTGGAAATCATTGCCGACAACAAAGGGAATTTCCCCCAAGATCACACACAAGATTTTACCAAACCCTTGTCACCGCAAGAGTTTCATCACACCCCTACCGACCACGAAAAACCGAACCGAAAAAATGACAAACCAAAGCAAGACAATCGCTTAGATATGTCTCCCGAAGCGCTGTATACCACTCGGTATTTTACGGTTACTCTTGACCCCTTCGGCTCGGTACTCTCGGTAAACACCGAAAAGATCGCGGCGGTGGACGCTACCCAAGCCATTGACATGGCGATTGCCGTGTTTGAGCAAAACGAAACCCGTGGCTATTATGAAAACTACCGTTACCGTGCTGTTTCTTCAGACGGCAAAACCCAATACATTTTTTTGGACTGCACCTCCTCCCTCAACGCATATTATGCTTTTATGTGGACCTGCATAGGCATTAGTTTGGGCGGCTTGTTGTTGGTATTTATATTGGTTTTGGTATTTTCCCGATTGGCAATCAAGCCGGTCATAGACAGTTATAAC
>JAFYMD010000006.1 GCA_017556785.1 Clostridia bacterium
CCTGTGTTAGGGGAGGTGGCAAAACCAAAGGTTTTGACGGAGGGGTTGTAAAAGAGGTGTATTGTTATGGAACGAAAGCACAATCCAAAACTGACCGAAACAGCTCGGCTTTTGCGCAAAAACATGACCGATGAGGAACGGCGGATGTGGTATGAGTTCCTTCGCACCTATCCGATTCCTTTTGCAAGACAAAAGGTCTTAGGAAAGTATATTGTGGATTTTTATTGTGCAAAGGCGAAACTGGTTGTGGAATTAGACGGTTCACAGCACTACGAAGAGAAAATGATTGAAAAGGACAGAGAGCGCACAGCTTATCTTGAACAGTACGGACTTACGGTGCTGAGAATTCCCAACAACGAAATACATAGCAATTTTTACGGTGCCTGTGAATATATTGATCATTTTGTAAAACACGCCCTCAGTCGGCTACGCTGAAGGTTATATTTGAACCATTCATAGAACCGTCTTATTTTTTTACTGATTTTATTGCGGTGTGATCGTAATTTTTCCGGGAGGAATGTATATGAAAAAACTTATCACGGTATTATTGGCATTGACCATGCTGTTGGTTGTCAGTAGCATTGGCTGGTCGGTACAAGCCGCCGAAGGGGACTTTCTCTATTCGGTGGAAAACGGGGTTGCCACCATTACCGGCTACGTAAAAGAACCCTACGGTACCTTGGTGTTGCCCAACACTTACAAAGGGGTACCGGTCGTGCGAATTGACGATGGTGTATTTAATTATTGCAACAGCCTGACGGTGGTGTCGGTGCCTGCCAACATGGTAGACATGGGTATAGAGCCGTTTTACGGTTGCCCCAATTTAAGCACCTATAAGGTAGATGCCGCCAACCGCTCCTATAAAACGGTGGATGGGGTACTGTTTAACGCTTCTAAGGAGATCTTACTGCATTATCCTCCTGCCAAAACCGGCAGTTTTTATACCGTGCCCTACGGCACCCTAATAGTGGGAGCAAATGCTTTTTCCAACAGCCGTTTGCAAAAGGTGACCATTTCGGCATCGGTGACCACCATAGAGGATTATGCCTTTTTTGAATCCCAATATTTGCAAGAAGCCGTTTTGCCCAATTCGGTTACCACCTTGGGAAACTACAGCTTTTGTGAATGCCCCTTTTTACAAAAGGTAAGCATTTCGGCTTCGGTGTCTAACATAGGCAAAGACCCCTTTGGCATGGCACCTTCTCTTACCGCCATACAGATCGATGCCGCCAATCCCGATTATTGCCAAGTGGACGGTGTGTTGTTTACCAAAGATATGTCGCAATTGATCCAAATGCCCGCCGGTCACGCCCTGACCGAATATACCGTTCCCCAAGGAGTCACCACCATAGGGGTATACGCCTTTGACGGATGCAAAAAGTTGACTTCGGTTACGTTGCCCGAGGGATTGGTTATTATCAAGGAATCCGCTTTTGGTGGATGCAACGGTCTGCAATCCGTTACCATTCCCCAATCGGTTACCACCATTGAAGAAGCTGCTATGGGGTATGTTTGGGACGGAAATACCATGGAAGACAAGCCCATCGCCGGCTTTACGGTGCGGGGCACGGCAGGCTCTTATGCCCAAACCTATGCCACCGAAAACGGCTTTGCTTTTGAAGAAGTGGTGATCGAACAACCCGAATTGGAGCAAGAAACCAAAGAAAACGAAACCGACAAAAAAGAGAAGGGCACCACCGGCTGGATCTTGTGGGCGGCCATTGGTGGCGGCGGTGCTTTACTGCTTTTGCTGATCGTGATTATCATTATTTTGATTTTGCGGAGCAAAAAGAAAAAGAAGGCGCGCGCGGCACAAGAGATGCCCCCCGTACAGGGCGGCTACGTACCCCCTGCAACCGTTACCCCGCCCACACCTATGGCAACCGTTACTCCGCCTGCAACACCCCCAACCGCTGCACCTCCCGCACCCGTTGTGCCGCAACAAGGTGTATTTTGCGGAAAATGCGGTGCCAAAAACGAACCCAATGCGGTATTTTGTTTGAAGTGCGGCGCCAAGTTGTACAGAAAATAGACCCGGCAAGCACCCTGTCCCCCGCGATGGGGTGCTTTTGAAATTATCTACCATATTTTTGGGGAAAGGAGAACCATTATGAAAAAGAGTACCGTAATGCTGATTGTGGGCATTTTGTTGATCGTGGCCGACTTTATTGCCGACGCCATTGTCAGCAACACCGTCTTGGATTTTAGCGGTGATTTGGAAGTAACTCATTTTGTTGCCATTGGCGTAGGGGCGGCCGTTTTGCTTTTGGGAATCGGTCTGATCGTTTACAGCCGCATTTTGGCGAAAAAAGAAAAGAAATAAACACTGCTTCCTCTCAACGGTTTGCCGTTGGGGGGATGTGTTTTGAAAGGGAATCGGTAACCTTGGTTGCATAAACGAAGCCTAAAAAGGCAACCCAACTTGTTCGGCTCCCTTGTGTAAAGGGAGCTGTCATTGGGCAAAGCTCAATGACTGAGGGATTGTTCGCTCGCCGTTTTTTACAACCCCTCCGTCAAAACCTTTGGTTTTGCCACCTCCCCTTACACAGGGGAGGC
>JAFYMD010000028.1 GCA_017556785.1 Clostridia bacterium
GGAGCAATCAATAAAAAATAAACAACCACCCGCCTAGCGGGTGGTTTTTCTTATGCAGGCATAGCCCTATGCTCCTCGCTACGCGTCCAACGCGTAAGTACGATTGTCAGTCGCGCCGGACCGGCTCCCTCTGACGAGGGTAACGAGCCCGACCGCCGCCGGTGGCGGATGTAGGGAGAGAAAAACGGGTTCCCTGAAAAGCGGTGCTTTTTAGGGAGAGGAGAAACAACGAAGCATATGAGTTTTCGCAAAGTCGAAAACGATATCAGCGAAGTTCGTTTCGACGAGGTGCCGCGGTCGAAAAAACCAAGGAATAGTACGGAGTGCCCGACGGTTTTTTCGGGCACCGCAAACGGAACGTCATAGCCGTAGCTGACTGAAGGAGAGACTTTTTCCCTACCAAACCAATTCCCCCGAAACGCAACCAATCTCCCCGCCTTTGTCATTGCGAGCCGCAGGCGTGGCAATCCGTAATTCCCTTTCGGGCGGATGTGGGCATCCGCCCCTACGGGCAAAATCGCAGGTTTTGACTGAGGACGAGATCCTTGGTTCTCCCGCATCCCCTTACCTGCAACCACACTACCCGGTTCCCGTCATTGCGTGCTGTGCTGTTTCTCCTTTTCCCCTTCGTGAAACAAAAAATCCACCTTTCCCCACAAAGGAAAGGTGGATCTGTTATTATCCTAAATCGATTGGTTTGTCACCAACGGCTTGGGCTTTGTCGGGGTATCATCACACACCAACGCCGGTTGACTTTGGGCATGGCGTACCGCCCGCTCGTCTACCCCTACGGTTGCAAAAAGCAACAAGATCACCATGCCCGATTGGGTCCACAACACGGTGGTGTCGATCATACCGTATATGGTTATGGGAATGAGAGTCGCCGCTACCAAAGGCAGTCCGTAAGGAGCAATCCGGTGCCGTTTCATTCCCTTTTTCACCTGAAACAGTTGGTAAATATAGGTACCGAATATGCTTTCGATCAGTACCGTACCCACAATTCCGTGGGACAACAAGCAGTCCAAGGTAATGTTGTGACACAAGGTGACCGTCTGTACAGGGAATCCCTCTGCCCCCAAGGCAAACCGCCAATAGCGGAAGGACAAAAATCCCGTACCAACCCACGGGGAACGATCCAGCAGGCTAATGGCCTTGCGGTAAATGTCAAACCGTCCCGACCCTTCCCAAGGCTTTTCTTGCAACCGCGGCATAAGAGAGGGAATGGAAAAAGCGGCAACAATCGCCACAATGGCGGCGATTCCGAAAATCCAAGCCAACTTTTTTTGTCCCGTAAAACA
This sequence comes from Clostridia bacterium, assembly GCA_017556785.1. GTDB lineage: Bacteria > Bacillota > Clostridia > Oscillospirales > Acutalibacteraceae > UMGS1484. The sequence goes on from JAFYMD010000028.1 coordinate 1,299, forward strand.
GAAATAAAAAAATACCAACCCAAATGCCACCAGCCACAACGAAGCGCTACCGCACAAATACAATCCCACACCGTTGACCAGCGCAGACAAATAATAAAACCATTTGTGCAATTTGGTTTCAAACGCACGGTGCACACACAAAAACAGCGCCAACACCGCCATAATCCCGTAAAAGTTGGGGTTAGAGGACACCCCCGAGCAACGATGATTCGGCTCGCCGATGTACAAGAAAAAGAGCTTTTCTCCCCCTGCCGCAATTACCGAAAACCAAGAAGCCAACACCGTATAGGTAAAAATATGCTCAAACAGTTGCCGTGTGGCAAATTCTCGTGCTACAAAGGCAATAATAAACATAAAGGTAAACAGGCAAGCCGCACCAAATCCCGGCAGGTTGCCAAATACAATTGACACCGCCGTTGCCATAGCGGCAAACAAAAAGGTAATGTAATTGGATCGCCGTGCCAAAATCAAACGACGTGAGGTGGGCAGACAACAAAACAACACCCCACCCATTACTATGGTGGCAACAGAGTAAATATAGTGTAAGTACCCCGAAGCGGTAAACAGAATCAACCAAGCATAAATCCACCGCTGATCCCGTCGGGTGCGATCATCTCCCAAAAACTGCAGAGGCTCACATCCCAGCCATTGCAATGCACGATCAAGCATGTTGTTCACCAACCTTTCCAAAGCAATTCAAATCCTACCAATACCGCCAAAAAGAAAAAGTTAAAGGCGGTAAAGGTCAGCACGTACCGCACCGTATGGTCGGGATCGTGCTTCGTGTATTCCCGCAAGGTGATCAAGCTGGCAAGCGAGGCGATCAAGGTACCTACCCCGCCTATATTGACCCCCACCAGCAGGTCGGCATAATTGCCGGTAAATTGAGAAAGCAAAATGGCCGACGGCACGTTGCTGATGCATTGACAAGACAAGGTGCTAAACAACAAGGTGCTTTGCTCCATCAGGGACGAAAACAACTGTTGCACCGCAGGAATCCGCGCCATGTTCCCCGCAAACACAAAGAAAAATACAACGCTAAACAGCAAGGGATAATCCACCATAGCCAATGCCTTTTTGTCGACAAACAGCAACACGGCGGGAATCACCGCCAACCCCACCCAGTAGGGAATCCCCCGAAATACAATTGCCACCGACAACGCAAACAACACCAAATACAGCCCTGTTTTGGCAGGAGGCAGGTGCACGTTGCGATGGGAAATGTGCAACGGCTCGGGCTTAACAAACCACAAGCAACACAAGGTAATCAACCCCACCGACAGCAAAAAAGGAGGCGCCATAATCGCCATAAACTCCCCGTTGGGAATTTGAAACTTGGTGTATAGGTAAAGATTTTGAGGATTGCCAAAAGGGGTGAGCATACCGCCCAAATTGGCGGCTATGTTTTGCATAATAAAGGTAAATGCCATGTACTTTTCTTTGTGGGTAGAGGTCAACACAAAATACCCCAAAGGCAAAAAGGTCAGCAATGCCATATCGTTGGCAATCAGCATAGAGCCGATAAAGGTGATATACACCAGCGCCAACACGCTTAAACGGGCGTTGTGAAAATATTGCACCACTTTTTCGGCTAAAATATAAAAGAATTGAATATTCTTTAAGGCGCACACCACCGCCAACACGCAAAACAAGCAGGTCAGGGTCTTTAGGTCAAAATACCCCAAATAAGCGGCATCCACGGGGACAAATCCCACCGTCACCAGCGCGGCAACCAATGCTACCGTCATCACCGTATTCTGTTTCACAAACCTTTTGATCGACGACAACAAACAATCACCCGCTGCCTTTTGTAAATTTCCCGATTGACAAGACGGTAAAAGTGTAGCATATTCCCTCGAAAAATGCAACCGAAAACCCCCTTTTTTTCAGAAAAGCCAAGGGAATTTTTGACAATTTTCGATTGGTACTTGCTTTTTGTGTAAAAATATAGTAGTATATGGTTGGTTGTGTATGCCATCTTATTTTTACAGTAAACGAGGAGTCTCATGATACAAAAATTCCTGCGGTTCGTTCCGCCATACACTTGGATTCCCATCACCCTTGCGTTGGTGTTCAATTTATTGGTATATTATTGCCCCAATCGTTTTTTTGCCTTGACCTCCCCCTCGGTGGACGTGACCATCCCCATAGACGGTCAGCTCCCCTTTCTCTCCTTTTTTGTGCTGATCTACGTGTTGGCGTACGTGCAGTGGGCGGGCAGTTATATTTGGCACGGTCGTGACAGCGTAAAGCTGTGTTACCATATCGTCACCGCCGATTGCATTGCCAAGTTACTGTGCCTGATCATATTTTTGGCCATGCCTACCCAAACGGTACATCCCGCCATTTCCGACAACACGGTATTTGACCACGGTATGCGTATGATTTTTGCGGTGGACCGCCCCATTAACCTGTTTCCCTCCATCCATTGCCTGGAAAGTTGGATCTGCTTCCGCGGCGCCATGATGCTGTCCAAAAAGAACGGTTGGTACATTGCCGCGCAAGGTGTTTTTACCTTGCTGGTATTTGCTTCCACCCTATTTACCAAGCAACATTTGATTTTAGACATTCCCGCCGGTATCTTGGTGGGCGAGATCGGACTGTTTTTGTCCAAACGATTTAACCTGTGGCGGTTTATGAACAAGCTTCAGCCGCGTAAAATCCGTCCCGACGTATCGGTTGTCGGGTAGTCCTCTTTTTTCTTATTCGTTAGGTGGTGATTCCCATGCGTAAAACCGGTGATGCAAGCGTTGCTCCCACGCAAAAACCCTCTTCTCCGTTAACCGAAAAAAAGCAATGGTTGCTTATGATTATTTTTCTCTTGATTGCCGTTACCAGCGTCATGGCCGTGGTCACCCAAAGTCAAGATTTTTCCATTGCCGAATTTTCTGCCTACGTTCAAGGGGCGTCCATTCCCTGGTTGATTGCCGCTTTGGCAGGCATGATTTTGTTTGTTTTATTTGAAGGACTCGCTTTGTTGGTGGTCTGCCGAGCCTTGGGCTGTCGCCAGTCGTTGTGGCACGGGTGGGTGTACTCTGCTTCGGACATTTATTTTTCGGCCATTACCCCTTCGGCAACCGGCGGGCAACCTGCCAGCGCCTATTTTATGATCAAAGACGGCATCAGCGGCATGATGTCTACCGCCGCCCTCACCGCCAACCTGCTCATGTATACCCTTTCCATTGTCATCATCGGAATCGTTTGTTTTGTCTTTCGGTTCGACATTTTCTTAGCGTACGGTGCCACCTCAAAAATTTTGATCGTAATCGGTCTGTGTGTGCAATGTGGCTTGGCATTTTTCTTCTTTATGTTGCTCAAACGAGAAAAACTGCTTTCTCGTATTTGCCATTTTGTTTTGCGATTGCTGTGCAAACTCCGTTTACTGAAAAATTGCGAGCAAAAGCAAGAAAAATTAGACACTTATATGCAAAACTACCGTGAACACTCCCGTTATATCGCGGGTCACGGCAAGGCAATGGGATTGTGTCTGTTGCTCAATTTGTTGCAACGTGCCATGCAAATCGCCATTACCTCCTTTGTCTATGCCGCCACCGCGGGGGCTACCGCTTCCACCGCCCTTGACCTGTGGTTTACCCAAGGGTTTGTCAATCTGGGCGCCACCTTTGTTCCCATTCCCGGTGCCATGGGGATTTCCGACTACCTCATGTTAGACGGATTCGACAACCTGATGTCGTCGGGACAGGCGGTCAATTTAGAGTTGTTGTCTCGGTCGTTTTCGTTTTACGGATGTGTACTGTTGTGCGGTGTCACGGTGTTGACCCAATATTTTGTCGTAAAAAAGAGAGGGAAAATGAAATGTTAGGATTTTATAACTATACGGTGGTTTTAACCTATCTTTCCTTGTTGTCAGCCGGCACGGGAATTTTTGTTGCCTTAAACGGCAGCGGACACCCTTATTGGGGTTCCTTTTTCCTGTTGTTGTGCGGCCTGTTCGACGCTTTTGACGGAATCGTTGCCCGCACCAAAAAGAACCGTACCGAAACCGAAAAACGGTTTGGGATTCAAATCGACTCTCTTTCCGACTTGATTGCATTCGGCGTATTGCCCGCGTGCATCGGTATGGCGCTGGTACGTACCTCCCCTTCTTTGGAATGGATGTTTTCTTGGAGCGACAACTCTTTCCCCTTAAACGTTGCCCGTTGTGTCATGTTTGCCGTATTGGTACTTTACATATTGGCGGCGCTCATTCGCTTGGCTTACTTTAACGTAACCGAAGAAGAACGCCAACGCAAAGAAGGGGGCAAACGTCGCAGTTTTATTGGGGTACCCGTTACCTCGGCAGCGCTGATTTTCCCCAGCGTTATGTTGTTCCGCTACCTGTTTTCCCCTTCTTTCGACGTGTCGATTCTCTATTTCCCGGTTATTTTGATTACCGGCTACTTGTTCCTTTCCAAAATCAACATTCCCAAGCCCGGTCTGCGCGGGGTACTGATCATGGTGGGCATTGGCGTGGTGTTGTGCCTGCTTATGGTCGCCTTTTACCTGTTGCGTAACTAAGGAGTTGACTCATGGCAACCATCAAACAAGAAAGCGGCGCTTTGCGGTTTTTGTATCACAACCCCTTTGGTCGACTGATTTTAAAACTGCTGACCGCCCGCTGGATTTCTAAAGTCTGCGGCGCCTTTATGAACAGTCGACTGTCCAAGCCCATGATCGGGCGGTTTATCCGCAAAAACAACATCGACATGAGCCAATATCAGCCTGCCGATTACCCCTGCTTCAACGATTGTTTTTGCCGTAAGATCAAACCCGAACTGCGCCCCATTCCCACCGATCCTTCGGTGTTAATTGCGCCTTGCGACGGACTGCTTTCGGTGTTCCCCATTCAAAATGACACGGTCATTCCCATTAAACAAAGTCGCTGTACCATAGCCGACCTGTTGCAAAACGAACCGTTGGCGCAGGAGTTTCAAGACGGCGTTTGTCTGGTGTTTCGGTTGTGTGTCCACCACTATCATCGGTATTGTTATCCGGTCAGCGGCACCAAAGGCGAAAACGTGTTTCTCCCCGGGAAACTGCATACCGTTCGCCCCATCGCCCTGGAAGCAGGCCCCGTGTTTACCCAAAACTGTCGGGAATATACCCTTATGACCTGCGAGCCCTTTGGCAAGCTGGTTCAAATGGAAGTGGGTGCCATGCTGGTGGGCAAGATTGCCAACCACCACGGCGCAGGTGAGATTACCCGCGGACAGGAAAAAGGGATGTTTTTATACGGCGGCAGTACGGTGGTGTTGCTGTTGCAAAAAGACAAGGTCACCTTAGACCCCACCTTTGCCCAAGCCACCGAGCAAGGCGAAGAAACCCCCGTAATCATGGGGCAGGTCTTGTCGGTCTAACCCATTGTTTTCATACAAAAAAAACTGTGCAACCCATGAAGGATTGCACAGTTTTTTTATTTCTCGACCGACGACTCGGTCTCTTTTTTCACGTATTTTATATACTCGCAGGTAGAATGCTCTGCCACCCGCTTGCACATGGTTGCGTAAGCAATATCCCGCAACTGCTTGGCGGCGGCTCCCGTGGTCAAATCGGGATCGGCATAAAAGGGGCCGTCGGCATAGGTCACGATTCGCGGTTTTTTGAAAAACCGCCGTTTTTGGTAGCAATTGGTCAAAACAAACAAGGGATTTCGCCCTTTTCCCAAATACCAAAAGCATTGATCATCAAAGTCTCGAATCTTGGTGTAATAAGGCCATACGTGGGCTTCGGGATATACAATCACCGCCTTGCCTTGATTCAAGCGAGTTTCCACACAATGCAAAAACGCCTTTTTCTCTTCCAAATTACTGCCCAAGGGAATCACCCCATAGGCTTGCATTCCTAACCGCATAAATCGTACCGACAACACGTGGGGATTGCTGATAATAAAACACTTTTTGGGGTACGCCGCCAAAGGCCCAATGTACGAATCGCTTTGCACCTGGGTGTGATTGCTTACAATAAAGCACCCCTGTTTTTTGGCTTGCCGCAGCACCTTGCGATTGGCAAATTTTTGGTGGCAATATACCTTTTGCAGCATATAGACCACAGGAATCATGATTCCGTAATAAAACACCCATTCAAACCCGCGAAACAAGCGACCGTCACGCATGTACCGATAGGATTCTCCCAAAGGTCGCACTTGAATCTTCAGACCCGAAAAATCGTCGTTTTTCTCGTCGGTATAATAAATGACCTTTTGCTTGTCCCTCATGCGCCCTCGCCTCTTTTCCCAAGGGATTTCTATGGATTATTATACCACAGATTTCCAAAAAATCAAAGGGCATAAACAAAAATTTGCCCATGGTTTATGCAAAATAATAGTTGGTGCAATTCTTCTCCCCGTTACGGCACGACCGTCTTTTGTCCAAATAGAAAAACACGTTCTGAAGGAAATCACTTTCAGAGCGTGTTTTTTCGTTACGATTTGTTTTGCGAGGCTTTTGTCTGCTTGTACTTCACCCATAGCCGCCAAACAAAGAAGGGAATGTAGGTGGCAACCGGCAAACAAGCACCTACCATATGGTAGGGCGATTGAATCAAAATGTTGTAAATTCCGTGGTACACAATGGCGGTAGAAAGCAAGCCAAACGTACCCACCGCAAACAACTTTTTGCGTTTTTTTACAAAGGATATGCCCACCCCAACCAACAGAGTACACATACCGTGCATAAGACCCGCACCAAAGGCACGAATAATCGCCGTTGTCACGCTGAAACTCTCGGAATAATTGATCAAATAAAATGCGTTTTCCAACACAGCAAAACCAATACCGGTTGCCATAGAGGCGGTAAACAGTTTTTCTCGCTTGTCAGAAATCACAACCGCATAGTACAAAATCGGCAAGGCTTTTACCAATTCTTCGGTCATGGGGGTTACCACCACCGTGATTCGGTATATGTCCATGTCCAGCGCAGTTCTCAGCAATCCGTTTACCTCAGAAACAAATACCGACGACACAATGCCCACCAGCATAAAAGCCAAGGGCAACCGCGCCCGTTTTTCTACCAATATGGTCATGAGCAAAATAGGAACAGAAATTGAAACAAATAAAATATAAATTATATTGTCCATTTGTCTACTCCTTTTTTCGCGGCAATCATGGTGGCAATACTCAAAGCACCAAACAAAACAGTAGAAACAAACAAAAAGTGAACTTCCATATATTCCCAAGCCGTTAAGCAAAGCAATTCGCTAAGTCCAAGGCACAAAGTCATAATGTTATAGGGTCTGATTGCTTTTATAAAACCAAAATCCAAATCGGGAATCAAGGCGTGTTTTAAATTGAAATACACCGCAAACAAAGCGGGAATCCACACCAAGGCGTAGGTGATTTCGGTTGACAAAGCGCTGCCTGCCCGTAGGTTTGGCAAATACAACAGTATGGCGCACAAAGGGGCTGCCAAAGCCAAAATACGGGCACGCCGCATAGCAGGCGAGCGGTCGTCTACTATGCGGTCTAACTGACCGTAACTGCCGGCAATAATAAACAAGAAAAAGCCTATACGCCCCAAATATGCAGGGGTAAACCCTTCTACCGTAAGTTCACCGGTAAGTGCTTGGCACACGTGGTACACACTGCCCAGCGCATGACTGCCCATAGCCAAAGTCAAACTTTGCATGCACAACGGTTTCCCTTTTTTGAAAAAATGAACAAGTCCGTAAATAAACGAAATCAGGTTTGCCGCAAATGCAATCAGACCGGCAATCCATGTATAAAGCAACTCTGTATTTTCCATTTACGGCAACACCTCCTCATTTCGTTGCAACTGTGTTAACAAATTATTCTTCTGTGGTATCACAATCATTTTCTTCCGCTTGGTCTTGTTCTTCTTGTTCAAGGGTTTCGCCCTCTGTTGGGGTTTCGCCTTCGTCAAGTTCTTCATTTTCTTCCAAGTTGGCTTGGTCAAATTTTCTTTTTTTGCGCCACGAAATGGTGGTCAAGGTACCGCCTATACCAAGCAGCATACCAACCCCACCGGCAAGCAGTAAGGTGCCTTCGCTAAACATAGAACCGATCAATTCGGGTACGCTCGCTACCGCCGCTTTTTCGCCTTCCCCTTGTTTTACCGAAAGGTACACGCTGGGGCAACGCTTAAAGTTATATTTGTTCAAATCGTAGCAAACGGTTTCGCCAAACCGATGTACCGGTGCATAGTTGGCACCCGCTTTGTTGCTGGCGGTGCTCAAAGCAAAGGTAGCCAGCAAGGGTTTGCCCGCTTCATAGCTTTTGGTGAAATACAGGGCATTCCAACGTTCCCCTGCAAAGGCATTTACATCAGCCGCGGCATAAACACCGTTGCTTTGCGCCTTAGCTTCCCGTACTACGTCGTATTTAATATACCGATCGCCGTCTGCGGTGTTAAGCAGGTCTACCATTTCCAAAGGAATGTCGGAGTATTTGGGATAATAATAGCTCACTACCGTGTAAACCATCATAGCCGCCGAATACAACATCATAAGACCGCCCACCAAGTACATAACACCCGCGGTAACCTTGGTGCTGGAAACAGCAGCTTCTCGGGTGGCTCGTTCGGCTTGAAGGGTTTGGGTCTTGGTATTGAAAATCGCCGTGTCGCGTTCAAACGCCAATTTCTGCATGAGCTCGGCATCTGTTCCGGTAAGATAATTCCCGTTTTTAGACAAATACTCATATTTTTGCAAAAAGTTCCATTGGGACATTTCGACTTTATAATCCGGACATTTTTCCAACCAAGCAGTAAACAGATCTGCCGTGGTGCTATACTTTTGCGACAGGGCAGCCGTGGCATTATTCAAAACATATTCCGGTCCACTTGTCACAAGCGAACATTTTTCAAGTGCTTGAGAAGGAGTTAAAGAGCTAAAGGCGTTCAAAGCCGATTCGGTTTTGGTTTTGATTACGCTCGCCATTTCTCTGGCAAGGTCTCCCGTAGCTGAACTGACGGGTTTTTTCAAGCTTTTTACAATCGCACCGGCAAAAATAGCGGCACCGCCAACCCCTACCGCAATGTTCAACGAGGTAAACAACGCGTTGCCGTTGCCAAAAAAGGCAGCGGTAAGGCCGTCTTCGGTATATGCGTCGGCACGGTCAGCGGCGCTGGTCAAGGCAAAAGAGCCGCTGAACATGGTGCGATCCATACCGGTATAAATGTCAAAGGGGTCTACCAAATAAATTTTTTCGGCTTCGGCAAGTTCGGCTTCCAACACTTCTTGGGGAAGGTCGGTCACGCTGTACCGCACCACGTCATAGTAGTGGGCAACTTGAGTCATGGCAAGCTGACCTTGGTTCAGAGCCGCCGCCAAGGGGAACAGTTTGGTGTAATCTTCATCGTCACGGATGTATTCCAAACAGAAATCGTACAACGTCTTACCGTCTAAGTATTGTACTTCACGCATCATTTCGGCAATGCCTTTTGCCTCGGCATACTTAATTTCTTCGTCGGTAAAGGTTTCGTCAGAATAGTCCATGTCGGCTTCGTAGGCTTTCAGTTCCACAAACATATTGCGAAATACTTCCAAAGCGGGAGCAATCAAGGCGGCGGTTTCTTCGTAATCGTCTTGGTAAGATTTTAAGTTACTCGCCATTTCTTCTGCCGCTTCGGCTACCTTTTCCAAATAGGTTTTGCCGTCGGCGTTATAAGAAACACCCATGGCAAGCAGGGAACGCAGGTTGCTCAACACGTAAGTGTTGCCTTCTAAGAACATGGTGGCAAGTTCTTGATTGGTCAGCGTTCCGCTAACAAACACGTCACCCAACAATTGCCCGCCGCGTTTGTCCAAACCGGTGTAAAAGTTCAGTTGACGATATGCCAATTGAGACAAAAAGTTGTCTGCGTTATACGCCTCGGCAAAATAGTCAATGGCAGCAAGGTAGGTTGTACCCATTTTTTCGTAATTTTCACGGCTTTGCTTAATCATTTCTTGGAAGTTCCCCAAGTTATAGCCACCGTCCATTTGCATAACCGCAATATCGGTAATGGCGTCTTCCACGTCGGTGGTGGTTTTGTAAGCAAGCCAAGTACCGGTCTCTTTGGATTCACGATTCAAATTTTGGTTGAGTACCTTGTACCCTTCCAGCTTTGCCTCTTTCAATACTTGGGTGGCTTGGTTATAGTTGTCGGCATAAATCAGTCGCAGATCCGACACATACACCTCTTTGGTGGCGGTTGCTCCGCTTGCCGTAGTCACCAACATGCAAAGCACCAACATGGCGGCAATCATGCTCTTCCATAGTTTTTTCATGTCAAAATTCCTCCTAACAAGGGATACACCCAAAAATTACTCTTGATCTTCGGTTTCAGATTGATTTTGATCTTCGGTTTCGGGTTGGATTTGCTCTTGGGGTACCTCACCCTCTTCGGTGGGGTCATCTTTTTTCTTTTTCCGCCAAGAAACGGTGGCCAAAGTACCACCTATGCCAAACAGCGCGCCGACTCCCGCGGCAATCAGCAAGGTACCTTCGTTAAACAAAGAACCTACCACTTGGGGCAGATCGGCTACCGCCGCTTTTTCCCCTTCTCCTTGTTTGACTGAAAGGTAAATGCTCCGCGTTTCGTTATAGGCATATTTGTTTAGGTTGTAGCAGATCTTCTCACCAAATCGATGCACGGGCACATATTTGGCGGCAGGGGTATGACTGGTGTTGCTTACCGCAAAGTTGGCCAGCAACGGTTTGCCCGCTTCATAGCTTTTGGTGTAATACAACGCGTTCCACCGTTTTCCTTCAAACGCATTCAGGTCACCGGCGATCAAATTGCCATTCTTGTCGGACTTGGCTTCGTAAACCACGTCGTATTTGATGTAGCGATCCCCGTCCGAGGTGTTCAGCAGGTCTACCATGGCTACGGGAATATCGTCATAGTCGGGATTGTAATAGTGATGAATCGAAATGCCCAGCGTAATGGCCGAATAAAGCAGCATAAGACCGCCCGCGATGGAAAGGGCTATGGTGGTACCGGTCATGCCGCTGGTAAGCTGGGCGGTTTCTTCAGACAGGGTCTTTGCCTGGTCCAAGGCATTTTTCAGTTTGACCACGTTTAGTTCTCGCATCTGGTTGTAGCCGGTCAAGTTGATATTATCCAAGACGAACTTATCCCACGTTCCCAAGGTAAATTTGGCAGTAGCAGAGCCCGATTGTACCATGGCCAATTGGGTTCCGAAATCCACGGTGGATTTCATTTGGGGAAACATTTTGGTAAACAGGGCGCCAACGAACTCGTTGCAGGTCGTGCTCCCATTAAAAGCATAGCCGCCCGCCAACTCGAGGGTATTGTTGTAGGAAAACAGAGGGGTAATCTGTAACAGCGTTTTTCCGGAGACAGCTTCTGCGATCTTCGCCATACCCGCATTATACGCGTTCTGTGCGGCAACAACCGCTTTGTTGGCGGCACTGGTCATCATGTGGGATTTTACCCCACGACAAATGGCCCATATGGAAAGCGAAAGCCCCGCAGGTGCTATCACCGCGCCGGTAATGCCCAAAATCCCGTAACCGCTGGTCAGGTAATCGGCAAATCCGCTTTCGGTATAAGCGTCGGCTCGGTACGCCTCAGCCGTCAAGGCATAGGTGCCGCTGTAGATCGAACGGTCAACACCGGCAAAGATGTTAAAGGGAGCCTGGGAATAAATGGCTTCTTGCTCCGAAATTTTTTGGTTCAACTGTTCTTCGGGAAAATCGCTCATGCTGTACCGCACCACGTCATAATAGTGGGCAACCTGCGTCATGGCAAGCTGGCCTTCGTTTAAGGCCGCAACCAAGGGAAACAGTTGAGACAAGGTGTCTTCCTCTGCGCGATACCCAAGACAAAAATCATAAAAGGTTTGGCCGTTTAAATAGGTTACTTCCCGCGCGCGGTCGGCAATGGATTGATATTCGGCATAGGCAAGTTCGTTGTCGGTTACGGTTTCGTCGGTGTAATCCAACTCATCTTCATAAGCCGCCAATTCCCGAAACATCTCGCCAAAAGAAAGCACCGTACCCGCAACGATAGAAGCGGTTTCTTCGTAATCCTCTTTGTCAAACACCGCAGGATTCGCAGTCATTTTCGCCGCTTCTTCGGCTACCTTTTGCAAGTAATGCTTGCCGTCGGCATTATAAGCGACCCCCATAGCAAGCAGGGAACGCAGGTTGTCAAGCACGTAGGTGTTGCCTTCCATAAACAGGGTGGCAAGCTCGGTGCTGGTAATGCCGTTGTAAAAAATATCTCCCAACAATTCCCCTTCAAATCGGGTCATTTTTTCCTTGGGAAGCTGGGGATCGGTCTTGACACAATAAAAATTGAGTTGCCGATAAGCCGACTTGGCAAGGAAATGATCGGCGTCGTACGCTTTTGTAAAATAGTCAATCGCTTGTAAATAGGTGTTGCCCAGCTTTTCATATTCGGCATAGCTTTGCTTGAGCATTTCTTGGTAGTTCCCTTCGTTGTAACCACCGTTCATTTGCATAATCGCCATGTCGGTAATAGCATCTTCCACGTTGGTGGTGGTTTTGTAGGCAATCCACGTACCAATCTTTTTGGTGTCACGGTTCAGGTTTTGATTGAGTACCTGATACCCCGTTAACCCCGACTCCGCCAAAATCTGCTTGGCTTGTGTAAAATCTTGGGCATAAATCAGTCGCAGATCCGACACATACACCTCTTTGGTGGCGGTTGCTCCGCTTGCCGTAGTCACCAACATGCAAAGCACCAACATAGCCGCAATCATGCTTTTCCATAGTTTTTTCATGTCAAAATTCCTCCTAACATGGGTTACACCCAAAAATTCGTTTTGGATGTTGGAATCGGGGGCTGGTTGGGCCCCCATACCATTAACAAACGGCGAACAAACCTCAAACGATTTTACTCGTTTTCGTTTTCATTTCCATTTTCATTTTCGCCTTTGTTTTTTTCTTGCGGGTTCTAACATATACAACAACTGCCGCTACCACAGCCAAACCGACAAGTACGCCAATCATAACAATTGAACCCTTGCCCATGAGTGAAGCAAGCATGTGTTTTCCGCCTGAGCCGCCTGTTTCCAATGCTGCTAACATATCTTTCCCCTCCTTTGGGTTTTATTTTAAAATTTTCATTTAAACAAGTCCGATCGGTTTACTCATTCTTGTTTATTTCTTGGTTGATTTTTTCTTTTTTTTCAAGAAAACAATCAGTGCCGCCAAAACGGCTAATCCACCCGCGGAGCAAACAATAACCAGTGACCCGTTGCCAAACAACGAAGCAATCAGGTCGTTGGAATCGGCGGGGGTAACAATTTCTTCGCTAAGTTTTGCACCGCATTTACTGCAATAAATCACCTTTTTGTGAGCACCGCTAAGGTCGGTGTCAGAGGCGGTCAACCCTTCTAACACAGGCTCACCGGGGGTATGCCCTTCAATATTCAACGCACCGCAAATATCACAATCGTGATCGTTGTCCTCGCTGATGTGTTTGGTAGGGTCAATGGCAAGGAATATTTCGGTGTCACGCAACACCATGCCGCAGTCGGTGCAATACACCACCGCGTGATACGAGCCTGCTTCATTACAGGTAGCCTCTATCAGGCTTTCTTGTTGCAATTCGCCTTGCACGTGTGCGGTAACGTCGGTTTGACCGCATTCATCGCAATCATGATCCCCGTCTTCTTGAGAATCCACGTGTTTTCCGGTAGCTTTGTATACTTGAACCAATTTTTCTACCTTGGAACCGCAATCCAAACAAGTGTAGTAATAAACCAACGAACCGTCTTGCCCACAGGTGGCTTCGGTATTTTCGATTTTGGTACCTTTTAGGTGGTAGTGACCTTGGGTGGTTTCCCGTTCCATAATCAGGTACAGGTAATCGCCACCGGCACCTTTGTTCAGGTCAATCATTTCGTCGGTATAAATGTTGCCGTCAAACCGCTTGGCAGTAACCCGCTCGATTCCGCATTTTAGGTAAGAAACCGTAGATTCCTTTACGCTAAGATTCAAAATCGGGTTGCCCA
>JAFYMD010000029.1 GCA_017556785.1 Clostridia bacterium
AGCAGCGTGGATCCTGCCGATTATGCCGACACCGCCAACGAAATCATACGGGTAGACGGCAATTTGGGGACCGACAGCATTATGCCGGTTCCCACCACCGGACTGAGCGGCATTTATTTGCAGGTGCTCAACCAAAAAATCGACGAGCTGAAAGAAACCACCGGCAACCGAGACATTGCCACCGGCGGGACTTCGTCGGGGGTGACGGCGGCCTCTGCCATTGCCGCTATGCAAGAGGCGGGCAGTAAGCTGTCTCGCAATCATATTCGCGGGGGGTATCGGGCGTTTCGCAAGGTGTGCTTGCAGGTGATCGGGCTGATTCAGCAATTTTACGATCTGCCCCGCAGTTTTCGGGTGTTGGGAGAACAAGGGGTTCAACAGTATCTGCAGTTTTGTGCCCATGACCTGAAACGCGAGGGACGTTCCCCCTTGTTTGACCTGCAGGTTACGGCGGTCAAGCAGTCCCCTTATTCCCGCATGAGCCAAAACGAGTTGGCATTGCAGTTTTATTCGGCAGGATTTTTTAATCCCCAATTTGCCGATCAAGCCTTGGCTTGCTTGTCTATGATGGATTTTGACCGCAAGGAGTTTGTGGAGCGAACCATCGGACAAAATCGCAATCATTTTGCCAAAATGGATCGTCTGGAGCAACAGGTTTTGGCGTTGTGGGAACAGCTTGACCAACTGCAAAGCACCGATCGAAAAGCCCAAGCCGCCGCGGTGCTGAGCGAGACCTTGCCCATGCCGCCCAAGGTCAAGGGAAAAACCGATTCGTCCAACAATTTGGTGACCAAAGCACGGCAACGGGTGGCCGATGCCACCGCCCCCAGGTGACGATATGGTGCAAATTGATTTGGACGTAAAGGGCTGTCGCCTAAGGGTGCAAGGGCACGCAGGGACAGCCCCCTATGGGCAAGATTTGGTGTGCGCCGCTTTGTCGGCGCTGACCTTGTCGGTGGCGGAAAACGTGAAGTGTGCCCATACAAAATCCCGACTGAAAATGCCGCCGCGAATCGCGGTGGGAGAAGGGGAGTGTTTGGTGACCTGCCAACCCAAACGACGGTATCGCACCGCTTTGCGGGAGCAGTTTGACCAATGGGCCGTTGCTTTTGCGCTTATGGCACGGCTGTTCCCCGAACGTATTCAATTTAGAAAGAAAGGAGCGAATGCACATGGAAGAAACGACCCCTTGCGTCGCAGAGAGTTCGGCGACCGTAGAGCAAGAACCCATAACGGGGGAGCAACCCCTTGATGGTGCCGTTGCACAGCAACCGCCCACGCCCGAACAGCAATTGCTGACTCGTTTGTATACTCGTTACGGGGTGGGAGAAGGGGATTTGTCCCGACTGACCCAAGCAATGGAGCGGGCAGAGAAGGCGCAAGATAAGGAGCACCGAGCGTTTTTGGCACAGCAAACGGCATCGGTGTACGGCATTTATCGTCAACTGTTGGCACAGCAAGAGCGTTTGCGGCAGATATTCCCCGATTTTACTTGGGAGTCTGCCTTGCAAGACGTCCGTTTCGGGGCGCTGTTGCGACATCCCTTTTTGTCGGTGGAGCAAGCCTACATGACCTTGTACGGCGAGGATTTGTTGACAAAGCGCGCCGAGCAATGGGAGCAAAAGGGGCGGGAGGCGGCCTATCGCCACCTGACCCAAACGGTGTTGCGACCGCCCGAAAACGGAATCAGCGGACAAAGCGGTGCTTGCGTTAAGCGGGACGTAAGCAAACTGACCAAAGAGGAACGGCGAGGATTCCTTCGTCGTGCCCGAGCGGGCGAGCGGGTGAGTTTTTGACCGTGACCGCTCTTTTTGATGAATCAATGATAGTAAAGGAGAAGAAATTATGAAACAAAATCAAACCAAAATGCTGTTGCAATTGTTTGCAGAGCCCACCGTCAACGTGACCACTGCCGCCGCAAGCGGAAACGATTTGTCGGCGGAAATGCAGACCTTTTACGACATGACCTTGATCGACGAGGCAGGTCCCGAGCTGGTGCATGACCAATTCGGGCAAAAGCGGCCCATTCCCGCAGGGGGTGGCAAGACCATTCAATTTCGCCGTTTTTCCCCGTTGCCCAAGGCTACTACGCCGTTGACCGAAGGGGTGACCCCTGCCGGCAACAAATTAAACGTGTCTAAGGTAGAGGCAACCGTTTCCCAATACGGTGATTACCTGGTGCAGTCCGACGTGCTGGAGTTGACCGCCATTGACAACACCATAGCCGAAAGTGTGAAATTGCTGGGCAAGCAGGCCGGCATTACGCTGGACACGGTGGTACGCAACGTATTGCAAAGCGGCACCAACGTCTGGTATGCCCCCGCTATTTCTGCCGGCGGCATGGTCACCGAATTGAGCGATCGCAGTTCGATCAATCGGGATTGCCCCCTGACGGTGGATCTGGTGAAAAAAGTGGCGGCTTGGATGCGTGCCAACAATGTGCCCAAAATCAACGGCAGTTACGTTGCGATCATTCATCCCAACGTGGCCTTTGATCTGATGAAGGATGAAAAATGGGAGGATTACCATAAATATGCCGCTCCCGAAAACCTGTACGAAGGGGAATTGGGTCGCATTGCAGGGGTTCGTTTTGTGGAATCCACCGAAGCCAAAATCTATGGCGGCGAAGGTGCTGGCGGAGATTCGGTGTACGGTTGTTTGTTCTTCGGTGACGGTGCATACGGCACCACCGAGGTGACCGGTGGCGGATTGCAGACCATTGTAAAGCAAAAGGGCTCTGCCGGTACCGGTGACCCTCTTGATCAACGCAGTTCGGTAGGCTGGAAAGCCTTGAAAACCGCCGAGATCTTGGTAGAACCCTATTTGATCCGTGTGGAATGCGGTTCTTCCTTCGGGCCCAAAGCGGCATCTAACTAATCTACTTACGATTCGCGGGGGAATCGGAACCTTTTGGATTCCCCCGCACTACAATAATAAAGGAGGACAACATCATGTCACAACAAAAACAAATCGACAGCCAAACCCAAACCATTCGCCTGCCTTTGGATCGCAATCACAAAGAGGACGTTTTTGTGGCGGTGAACGGGCAAACCTATTTGATCCAACGAGGACAAGAGGTGACCGTACCCGTAGCGGTGGTACAGGTGCTGAAAAACAAAGAAGCCATGCTGCAGACCGCCCTAAATTACGAGCAGGCGGTTGCCGCCAAGCAATAGAGGTGGGACTATGACGGTAGCAGAAGCGTTGCAACGGTTAGATACCTTGCATCCCAACCACTATACCAAGGCGGAAAAACTGGTGTGGCTCAATCGTATGGAATACCAATTGCTTACCGAATTACTCATGCCTTTGGGACTTATGAACCAATTTACCCCATATACCGAACAGACCCCCGACGACACGCTTTTGCTGGCACCCGCTCCCTTCGACGGGATGTATGACCATTGGCTGGAGTCCCAACTGTTTTACGTGCTCCGCGATTTTCACGCTTACAATCGGGCGGTGGATTTGTATAACCGATGGTATGCTCAGTATATTCGGTACGTTTTGCGGGAGTCCAAACTGCGGGTCAGCCGATTGTCGGTGCTGTCATGAGGAGGGAAGCGCTATGGTATTACCCAAATTGACTCCCTCGGCGGTTACCGAGCAAACCGTAACACGGTTTGGGGGATACGATCATCGGGAATCGATCGCCGAGGGGGATTTTTATGATATGCAAAATTTGTCGCCCTGCCGTTTTCCCTGTCTGTCACCGCGTCTGCCTCGGTCACAGGTGTTTCTCACGCCGTCGTTTGTGGGAAAAAATCTCATTGGCAAAAATCGGCTGTGGTACACCTGGGGCAATCAGTTGCAAGGGTTCGACCCCGTGAGCAAAGACACGTGGTATATTCACGAGGCGCAACCCGGTGGGTTGTTGGTGTCTTTTGGGGCGCTGTTGGTGGACATGGAGCATTGCCGTTGGTGGTCGACCATACCCAATGCATCGGGCGAGTTTGACCAAGGGACTTTCGGCTATGACCTGCAGGGCTCTGCCAAGGGATTCAGCGCTTATATTTGCGAACAAGACGGTACCCCCATAGAAGGCATCACGGTGGGAACACAACCGCCCGAAACGCCCGCAGACCGCGACCTGTGGTTGGACATAGGGGGCGAGAAAGCGGTGTTGTACCAATACTTTTTGCTGAATGAGGGATGGTTTCCCGCCGAGTATTGGGTACGGGTGTCGGCCCCTATGGACGAGTGCCCTGCGGTGGCGGGGGACGTGGTAGAAGCCACCTTTCCTACCGTAAGTGTGTCGGGA
>JAFYMD010000030.1 GCA_017556785.1 Clostridia bacterium
CCGCATGGGGAGCAGACGACACCCACCAATTAATCGAAACACTAAACCAATTTCATGTAAAAACGACCTTTTTTGTCGTAGGGGAATGGGTTGACAAATATCCGGACATGGTCAAAGCACTGCACGACGCCGGCCACGAAATCCAAAACCACTCAAACACCCATCCGCATTTGACCAATTTATCCGAAAATGAAATCTCGCAAGAAATTGAAAATTGCAATAAAAAAATACAAGGAATTACCGGTATACGCCCTACGCTGATGCGCCCGCCGTACGGCGATTACAACAACAAAGTAATAGAAACGACACAAGCGTTGGGTATGCATACCATTCAATGGTCGGTCGACAGCTTAGATTGGAAAAACTTAACCGCAGAACAAATCACCGACCGAGTAATTAGTGCCATTGAACCGGGTGGGATCGTTCTCTTTCACAACGCCGCCAAACATACGCCGCAAGCGTTGCCAACTATACTGGAAACATTGCAAAAACAAGGCTATGAAATCGTCCCGATTTCAGAATTGATTTATACCAAAGATTACACCATTGATCATACGGGAAAACAAATTCCAAACAATTGATTTTTTAAACCGCTGATTGTAAAAAAATCAGCGGTTTTTCATTAATTTGATCATTAATTTCATAAAAAAAGATTTACTTTTAATTTATTTAATAGTATAATATTCGTTAAGAGGCGTTTGTTATGAAAATGAAATCGTTTGAAATGGATATGACAACCGGTTCGTTGGCAAAAAAGATGATTTCTTACGCTTTGCCATTTATAGCGACCGGTGCTTTACAATTGTTGTTCAATACCGCCGATGTCATTGTCGTTGGCCGTTTTGCAGGAGAAACCTCTTTGGCGGCGGTTGGTTCAACCACTTCTCTCATCGGTTTGATTGTGAATATGTTCATGGGGTTGTCGGTTGGCGTTAGTGTGCTTGTCTCCCAATATTACGGCTCTCGCCATTACGAGGGAGTTAGTCAAACCGTACACACCGCATTTTGTGTTTCATTAATTCTCGGGGTTTTGGTTGGCGGATTTGGCTTTTTCTTCGCTAAGCCAATGCTTATGATCATGGGCTCTCCTCATGACGTAATCGATTTGGCAACCTTGTACTTAAAAATATATTTCTGCGGTACTCCTGCTTTTTTATTTTATAATTTCCTTGCGGCGGCTTTGCGCGCTGTGGGCGACACACGCCGTCCGTTAATTTATTTGGGAAGTGCCGGGGTACTTAACATAGCACTAAATTTGATTTTTGTTATCGTATTTCATATGGGTGTTGCGGGGGTAGCCTTGGCAACAATTGCGTCCCAAGTTTTGTCGGCGGTACTGATCTTACGCTGTATGCGAAAAAGTCATGGCAGCAGTTATCGTATAGAGTACAGCCAATTGAAAATCAATTGGAACAAGCTTTTTTTAATGTTAAAAATCGGCTTGCCCGCCGGTATTCAAAGTTCCTTGTTTGCCATTTCCAACGTTTTGATCCAATCCAGCATTAATTTTTGGGGATCGCAGGTCATGGCAGGAAACGCCGCCGCGCAAAGTTTAGAGGGATTTACCTACACCGCCATGAATTCGGTCTCGCAAACCGCGTTGGCTTTTACGGGGCAAAACATTGGTGCAGGAAAACTCAAAAACGTAACCCGCGTTATTTATTGGTCGGTGCTGTATGTGTCGGCAATCGGTCTAATCATGGGAATCGTCTCGTATCTTTTCCAAGCCCCCTTGCTTGGGCTTTTTACCACCGAAGATGCCGTAATTTCACACGGTAGTGTTCGTCTGTTGTACGTATGTTTCCCCTACTTTTTATGTGGCGTTATGGACGTGCTGGTTGGTGTTTTGCGAGGAATCGGTTATTCCTTGGTACCTATGCTTATTTCGGTTGGTGGAATTTGCGGATTTCGTATTCTTTGGATCTACACGATATACCCGATATTTCATCAGTTGGAAACCATATATATTTCTTACCCGATCAGTTGGGTGATTACCGGCATGATTCAAGCAATATGCTTGTTGTTTATCATAAAAAAATTACAAAAACATTTCGATAAAAGAAAGGGTTTAACAATATGAATCGTATTTCTGAAATTTTTGGCAGTATGTCCTTTAACGATGAGGTCATGCGCGAAAAACTGCCCAAAGAGATTTATAAATCCCTTCACAAAACCATAGAAGAAGGCAGTGATTTGGACATTACGGTTGCCAACGTGGTTGCCAACGCCATGAAGGACTGGGCAATTGAAAAAGGCGCAACCCACTACACCCATTGGTTCCAACCCATGACCGGTATCACCGCCGAAAAACACGACAGTTTTCTTACACCCTGCGGAAACGGCAAAGTAATTATGGAGTTTTCGGGTAAGGAATTGATCAAAGGTGAACCGGACGCTTCTTCTTTCCCTTCCGGCGGCTTGCGTTCCACCTTTGAAGCCCGCGGTTATACCACTTGGGACCCTACCTCATATGCTTTTATTAAAGACGATTCCTTGTGCATTCCTACCGTGTTCTGCTCATACGGCGGGCAAGTGTTGGACAAAAAGACTCCCCTGCTCCGCTCTATGGAGCGGGTAAACGACCAAGCGTTGCGCCTGCTTCGACTGTTTGGGTACAACGACGTAACCCACGTTTCGTCTACCGTTGGTGCTGAACAAGAATACTTTTTGATCGACCGTGACGTATATAATCAACGAAAAGACCTGATTTTAACCGGACGCACCTTATTTGGTGTGAAACCGCCAAAAAGCCAAGAGTTAGACGATCACTACTTCGGCGCCATAAAGCCTCGTGTTA
>JAFYMD010000007.1 GCA_017556785.1 Clostridia bacterium
ACCGGTTTTTCGCACACCACGTTTTTGCCTGCTTTCAGGCAAGCAATGGAAAGGGGCTTGTGAAAATCGTTGGGAGTGGCAATGGTGATCAGTTCCACCTCTTGGTCGTTTAGTACTTCTTCTAAACCACCGTAAACGCCAACCCCTTTTGATTTAGCGTGTTCCAACCGCTCGGGGCGAATGTCCCATACCCCTTTTAAGGTTAAGCAATCGGTCATATTGCTACGGATATGGTTTTCGTGCCATTCACCCATTCCGCCGTAGCCGATAATTGCACAAGTTTTCATGGTATTTACTCCTTTATCACCAAGTTAAAACCAGAAGGTTTCCCCTTTGTCTTCCCGAATAATCATATCTTTAAGGAAAGCACAAGCTTTTTCCAAGCCTTCTTTGCTACTCATTAAACTGTCTTCGTGTTCAATGCTCACCGCATGGTCGTAGCCCACAAGACGCAAGGCAGAAATAATATCTTTCCACATGGCGGTATCAGTACCATAGCCCACGGTACGGAAAATCCAGGAACGATGCAGTTCATCCCCGTAAGATTTGGTATCCAGCACCCCGTTGACGGCGGTGTTGTAAGCATCTACCTTGGTATCTTTGGCATGAAAATGGAAAATGGCGTCTCCCAAGGCTTTGATGGCTTGCACAGGGTCAATGCCTTGCCAAATCAGATGGCTTGGGTCTAAATTAGCACCCAGTTCCGGGCCAACCGCTTCTCTGATTTTGAGCACCGTTTCGGGGTTGTATACGCAAAATCCCGGATGAGGTTCAAAGGCGATTTTGTTCACCCCGTGGGCCTTGGCATAAACCACAAACTCTTTCCAATAGGGAATGAGCACGTCATTCCATTGGTAATCCAACACTTCCAAAAAATCGTCGGGCCACGGGCAGGTCACCCAGTTGGGATGTTTGGAGGTTTCGCAATCGCCGGGGCAACCCGAAAAGGTGTTGATTTGGTGAATACCCAACGCTTCGGCCATTAACACCGCATTACGCAGGTCGCGATCATATGCCGCGGCTTTTTCCTTGTCGGGATGCACGGGATTGGCATGGCAAGAAAGGGCCGAAATGGTCAGTCCCGATTCGGCAATGGTTTGCTTGAATTCGGCTAACTTAGCGGCATCGTTCAGCAAAACGTCGGGGTCACAATGCCCCTTGCCGGGAAATCCGCCGCAACCGATTTCCACCATTTCTACCCCTAATCCTTTTAAGTAGGTCAAGGTATCTTTCAAACTCATTCCGTACAGCGGAACGGTTAACACACCCAATTTCATAGGACGTTCCTCCTAAAAGACTAATTTCTTAAAATAATCCACCGTATAGGCAATACCCTTTTGCCCCAATTCGTCTTTCCACACGTTGGGGGAATGGGGTTCCAGCGACAACACACCGTCGTATCCCTTTTGATACAACAACGCCATAAACGCACCCCAGTTGGTTTGATCCATCCCGGCAGGAGGATCATCAATATGCTTGCCGTTTACGTACAACGAACCTTTCAAGTGCACGTGGTAGAATCGGTCGCCCCACCCCTCCATTTCGGCAAGGTAATCTCGTCCTCCTGCAAAGGAGTGAGAGGGGTCGAACTTAATGCCAAGCTCCGGCAAATGTCCATGTACCATCGTCCAAGCGGGATCGCAATCCAAAAAACTGTTCCAATGACAGTTGTAGGTACAAATCTTGACACCACAGGCTTTTCCTTTGGCAAGCAACCGTTCCATATAGGCAATGGCAAAGGTGCAGTTTTGGTAAAAGGAAAGTTCATCCACAAAATTGCAACCGGTTACGTACACAGGGCAACCTAAGGTTTGGCACATCTCGATTAAATTTTCTTCTATGGCCAATTCGGCTTCAATCACACCGTCTTTGGTGATACGGTCGGGTCCCCATCGACCGATAGAGCCAACCACCACGCCGGTTTCCTCCATGGCTTTTTGGATGTTTGGCACTTCTCTCCAAACCGCATCCAAATCCACTCCGATGTTTAGGCAAAATTCGGCGGCTTGCAAGCCTAAATCGGCAACCGCCCGAATGCCATCATAAGACGGTGAAGTAATAATTCCTAATTTCATAGTTTAGTCCTCAAACATGACCGGTTTGCCGGTTTTGGCAGATTCATAAATGGCTTCCAAAATGCGGGTAACGCAAGCGGCTTGACGAGGCAAAGTAGAGGGCTCGGTGCCGTTCAAAACTGCTTCAGCAAACATTTTGGCTTCAATATCTTCGGGAGCGCCGCTTCCGGCACCGTCATAAAAAGCAACACCGCCGCCATTCATGTTGGGACGTTCAATGTATTGCTTGCCGTGTTTGACCCCGTTGACACGCACGCCGTCCATCATATCTAACCCCGCTTTGGTACCGCACAGGGTAGTGCGAGCTTCTACCGCGTCGATCAGGTTCAGCGCCCAGCTGGATTCCAAGGAAACGGTAGCGCCGTTTTCCATGACCACGAAACCGAAAGCGGAATCTTCTACGGTAAATTCTTTGGGATCCCAGTCGCCCCAAGCGTTACCGGTGTTGGTTTGATCGGCCAATTTGCGATAGGTGGTACCCACTACCATTTTGGGCTTGTAGTTGTCCATGCACCACAAGGTCATGTCCAAAGCGTGGGTGCCAATGTCGATCAGCGGACCGCCCCCTTGTTCGTATTCGTTGAGGAATACCCCCCAAGTGGGAACGGCACGGCGGCGCAAGGCATGGGCTTTGGCAAAATAAATATCGCCCAACTCGCCTTCGGAAGCGCAGATTTTGGCATACATCGCTTCTTGGGTGCGACGGTTTTGGTAACCGATGGTCAGCACCTTGCCGGTTTCTTCGGCGGCTTCGCACATGGCGACTGCTTCGGCATAGGTTTTGGCCATGGGTTTTTCGCACATAACGTGCTTGCCGGCATGCAACGCATCAATAGAAATAAAACTGTGCGAACGGTTGGGGGTGCAAACAAACACCACGTCTAAGGTTTCGTCTTTTAACAGTTCTTTGTAATCGGTATATACTTTGCTTTCTGGTGTACCGTAATCTTCTTTTGCTTTTATGGCCCGTTCTTCAATAATGTCGCAAAAAGCAACCATTTCAACCAGGCCCACACGTTTGTTGGCGGGCAAATGTTTCCCATTGGCAATACCGCCACAGCCGATAATACCACCGCGCAATTTTTTCATTGAAAACCACTCCTTGTGTATAACATTTTTGAATCATGGCATACTATATAAAAATCAACAGTACACCTACTTGAATCATAACAAAATTGCCAAAAAAATGCAAGATGGAAAATGCAATTTTTTGGACAATTATGGTAGAGAATTGGTAGGACAAAAGGAAGGAGCGCATCATGAAACAAATCAGTCAAAAAGATTACAAAACCATGACGTCCAAAGCATCCACCCCGTCCCCCACGGGCAAAAATTGCCTGCTTGCTTTTTTGGTGGGCGGGGGTATTTGCGCGCTGGGTCAACTGTTGGGCAACGGTTACCGATCTCTTGGCTGGTCAAGCGAAATTGCCAAACCCATGGTGTCGGTTACTCTCATCTTTTTGGCGGTGTTTCTGACTGCCGTGGGAGTGTTTGATAAAATCGCCAAACATGCAGGGGCAGGTACGCTGGTGCCCATTACAGGCTTTGCCAATGCGGTGGCATCCCCCGCCATTGAGTTTAAAAGCGAGGGGTATGTCTTGGGGGTCGGTGCCAAAATGTTCATTATTGCAGGGCCTGTGATTGTCTACGGCACGGTGGCGAGCGTGATTTATGGGGTTGTGTATTGGATAGCCACCGTATGCTAACGGGCGACCGAAGTTCGCCTGAACGAATTGCCATCCTATCTTTTATATTTTGTGGTAGATTTTTTCCTCGCGCTGTTATATAATGGGGCAAAGGGAGGTGCCTTTTATGACACAAGAGCAATATTTAAAAAATCTGAATCCTCCCACGGG
>JAFYMD010000031.1 GCA_017556785.1 Clostridia bacterium
CGCTCCCATTGCTCCCCTTTTGCTAAATTGCATCTTTTATTTTATCTAATGCACATTTTTCCAGTCGACTGACCTGTGCTTGCGAAATTCCCACTTCTTTTGCCACTTCCATTTGCGTTTTTCCTTTTAAAAAACGCAAGGAAACAATTCTTTTCTCGCGGTCACTTAAGTTACGGATCGCCTCTTTCATAGCAATTTCATCCAGCCAATTTTTGTCGTTGGAATTGTCGCCTAATTGATCCTCTACGTAGAGTGTGTCTCCCCCGTCGGAATAAATCGGATCACTAAGAGAAATTGGCTCAACCACGCTCTCTAACGCCATGACGATTTCTTCCTTGGTTTTTTTCATAGCATCGGCGATTTCTTCAATCGTAGGCTCTCGTTGTAGCTGTATCTGCAGCGTTTCCTTGGTCTGCATTGCATGATAAGCCGTATCTCGTATAGAGCGAGCCACTCGCAATTTCCCGTTGTCCCGTAAATACCGACGCAGTTCTCCCAAAATCATGGGAACCGCATAGGTTGAAAAACGAACGTCAATATCTAAATTAAATCGATCAATTGCCTTAATCAAACCAATACATCCCACCTGAAACAGGTCATCGGGGGTTTCGCCTCGGGGAATAAACCGTTGCACCGCACTTAGTACCAACCGCAAATTACCGTTAATCAATTCTTCGCGAGCTTTGGTATCACCTTGTCGTGCCATACGAAGCAATCGCATTTTTTCGTCTTCACTTAACACCTGAAGTTTTGCGGTATTGACCCCGCAAATTTCCACCCGATTGTACTGCATAACCATATCCCCTTTCTGCTGTTAGTATTGGCAAAATAAGGGGGTGTTATCCTTTAAGAAACCTGTTCCAATTCAACTTTCAATCGACAAATAATGCGTTTTTCCAAACGTGAAATGTATGATTGAGAAATTCCCAATAAATCTGCCACCTGTTTTTGAGTCAACTCCTCTTGGCCGTCCAGACCGAACCGCAAATTCATAATTTGTTTTTCTCGTGCCGGCAATCGATCGATCAACACTCGCAACGTACGAAATTCATCATCTTGCTCAATTTCTCTGCCAACAATATCGCTATCGGAACCCAAAACGTCTGAAAGCAAAAGCTCGTTTCCGTCCCAATCTACGTTTAACGGTTCATCTAACGACAACTCCCCTTTTTGAGAGGATGTTTTTCGTATGTACATCAATATTTCGTTTTCAATACACCGGGAAGCGTAGGTAGCTAATTTGATGTTTTTTTCAGGAGAAAAGGTATTAACCGCTTTAATCAAACCAATGGTGCCAATGGATATTAAATCCTCGATTCCCGCACCCGCAACGTCGAATTTACGAGCAATATATACCACCAAGCGCAAGTTATGGGTGATCAGTTTTTCCCGCACCAACAGGTCCCCTTGCTTGAGTTTTTCCATCAGCAGGCGTTCCTCCTCTTTGCTCAGCGGAGGAGGCAACGCGGTGCTGCCTCCGATATAGTCGATTCGTTTGGCAAAAAAACGAATCCACCATTGTTTTAGTGTGTTTTTGATTGTTTGAATCATCCCATTCCATCCTTTCCATCAAATCTTTACCGACCAAAGCCTGAAAATTTTGTTTCCATTCTTGGGGTGCAACCGCAACGACAACACGCGTAAACAACGCCTGTTTTTTCTCATAAACCGCCACCATTCTTTCACATAAACCACTTTGCAAAACGCCGCTGCCATCTACCGTCTCAAAAGGGAGCAACCGATAGGTCAAAGGCTGTTTGCCAAACAATTTTTTCGCCGTCGACGGAGTCACCATGATCAATGGCCGATCGTTATATAAATCGTGCAAGGCAAAACCGGTATCTACTTGCGCGGTCAAACCGATGATACAATTTCCGTGTTGCAAATGCAGTTGGACATAGTCGGGGGAATCGTCGGTACCAAAGTTTTTACGAAATAAACGTAGCACGATATAACACAACAAGGTAGCAATTACCACCATAACGGGAGAAAGATCATAATATACCATTCCGTTTTCTACGTACAATCCTGCCACGTGAGTCACGTCGAACAACACTGTCATGGTTCCGCCAAACAAAAGGGTTGCCGACAACAACGCGCCTGTCCGCTTGCAAAAATTCTTTAACGAACCGAATCCAAACGCAATGATTACTCCAACAAAGGCCATCAAAATACGAACCGCCACGTTGATAAACAAGGCAAGCGGTGGCAATAAAATTATAAGAGAGCCCAACGAAAGGATAAGCGATGCCGCCAGATTGCGAAATCCCCGTAACGGATGTTTGGTGATTTTGGCAACTGAAGACAGCAGAAAATAATTTACAAACAAGTTGATTGCCAGCAATACGTCTAAATAAATAACCGTCATTTTCCCTCGTGCCCCCTTTCCATAACAAAAGTATACCCCCGAAACACCACAGAATCCTGTCGCGTTTCGGGGGTAAAGTTTGTCGTTTTGTTTCTATTCTTCTTCGGAGTCGGTTTCTTCGGAATCGGTTTCTTCAGCGGTAGCACCATGGGTCTTCCAAGCATCATACTCAGGAATCTTGACCTGCGTAATATTTGCATAGACCCCGCCATACGGAGAAGATCGTGTGACCTCGGTAGTGGCCATACCGGCATGCGCCATGCAAACACCGGGGAAATTGGTGTTTTTGTAGTATCCCGTCATAGTTTTAGGACATTTATCGGTGGCGATGTTACCCGATTCGGTGCAGTATTTATACACCACCACATTGCGGGAACGGTTAAAGTCACATTTTTCTTTTGTAGCCATGACATTTGTCAGGGTTTTCTTGAAAATTGCGGGAG
>JAFYMD010000032.1 GCA_017556785.1 Clostridia bacterium
CAACTGTTGTCCAAAAAATACGGCACACAACCTCTGTTCACCTTTGCCACCAACAGCCGAGCCTACGTGAATAATACGCCTGCCGACCGAGTGGAACTTTCGGGCAACTCCCTGATTGTATATGCATCCTACACTTGCGAGGCCTCTCGTTTGATTGGTGACGTGGATATGGATGGCTCGGTCACCGCCGCCGACGCGCTGGAAGTGTTGAAAAGCGTAGTTGGTAAGGTCACGTTGACCGAGGAACAATTCATCGCCGCCGACGTAGACGGTAGCGGTAAAGTAGATGCCGCCGATGCGTTGGATATTCTGAAAAAAGTGGTTGGCAAAATTGACAAATTCCCTGTAGAACAATAAGAACACATGAGGTGATTGTATGAAAAAAACAGTTTGCTTCTTCCTTGGTTTGATCATGGTGTTGAGCGTGTTTGTCATCGCCCCCCTTTCGGTGAATGCCGCAACGGTGGTTACTATGGTAGAAGCCACCGTGCCTACTCCGGTTGTAGGTGCTACCATTAGTCAAACCGCACAATGCACCTCCCCAACTCAAGGGGTTACTTTAACTAAATTGAATTGGACCACCGAAAACGGCGCCATTTATTCCAATGATACCAAGTTTCAGGCAGGGGTTACCTATTACTGTGATATGGAATTTTGGGTGGAAGATGGCTACACCTTTCCTGACCATTACACCAAACTGGCAGGCTATATCAATGGCAAGGTAGGCGAAATTTCTACCGTATATTACACCGACCACGCTTACGTGGTGGTTGCCTTTACCCCCACCAAAGCAGGGGACGTATACGTTGGCGGTGTAGGGATGACCGACGGGGACTATTTGCCCCAAGACAGCGAAACGGTGACCAAAACCAAACCTGCCTCCGACTGCTATGCCTATTATAAAAACGGGGTTCTTACCCTACACGATTACTCCTATACCGGCGTTGGCTTTGTACTCAGCCGCGATCGTTTCGATTATGCAGGAATGGTGTATTCCAACCAATCCATCACGGTTATGTTAGAGGGAGGAACCACCTTAAAAGGCACGTGCGCTTCCCTTAAAACCGTAGGCATTTGGTTAGAAGGTGACGGAGCCGCCGTGAACGGCACCAAAGACTCTGCTTTATCCGTTGACGTCAGTTGTGTGGGGATTTATTCCTACAATTCCTTCAACATGACGAACTGTACCGCATATATCTTCGGTGGCGTATACGGAATGCAACAATCCAATGGGGATTGCAACATTCAAGGCAGCCAAGTGGTGATCTCCGCCAAAGAAATTGGCATCTTAACCGCCGACTCTATTATTGTAACCAATAGTGCACTTACCGTTGTCTCCGTAAACGGTCATGGGCTGTATTGTTCGGAAGATATTACGTTGACCGAGAGCACCGTATCCCTTACCGCTGACACCTGCGCCGCTTACGCCTTAGTAGGACGGATTGTTGTGCGGGATTGTGACCTGAGTTTTATCGGCGAGTATGGATTGGTGAACGACCTATACGATATTACCATTGCCGATAGTACCATAAACGGCATTGCCTATACATGCGGCATTTATGCCGTAGACGGAAACATTGCCATTGACAACACCGAATTGCACGTACGAGCCATTTCGGAAGATCCGGAAGATGACTGCTATGTTTTCTACGTGGACAACGGATCGATTTATTTCGGCAACGGTTTAATCGTTTATGCCGCCACCACCTTAGATGGTGAGTTCGTGCCCTATCAGGCGGAAGATAACGATTCTTATCGACGGGTGTTGATTACCAAAGGGGGACATTACCTTTGGGGCGACGTGGATATGGATGGTAAAATTACTGCCGCCGACGCGTTGGACGTGCTGAAAAACGTGGTGGGCAAGGTTAGCTTCACCGACCAACAAAAAGATCTTGCCGACACCGACCGAAACGCCAAAGTGGATGCCGCTGATGCGTTGGAAATTTTAAAACACGTGGTGGGCAAGCCTTCCGCCATTGGTTAACCTGATTTGAATTTTTGAAAGGACGGATTCTGTATGAAAAAATATGTTGCCATACTATTAAGCATTTTATTGTGTTTGAATGTTGCCGCAATGAGCGTGTCAGCACTCCCTATAAATGTGTTTGAATACACCATAACCGATGGTCAAGCTACCATTACAGCTTACAACGGGATTGGCGGTGAAGTGTTCATTCCTGCCACTCTTGGGGATGCACCCGTAACCGATATAGCAGACTTCGTTTTTGCGGGAATGGATGAAATTACCGAATTTAAGGTAGAAGCGGAAAACACCGCCTTTCAAGCCATCGACGGCGCATTGCTTACCAAAGACGGAAAAGAACTGATTGCTTATCCTCCGGGCAAAGCCGACACCGCATACACGGTGCCCGATGGGGTTACCACCATTGCAGATAGTTGCTTTTACTATTGCCAAAATCTTACAACCGTAACATTGCCCGATAGTGTGGCTGTGATTAACAACTGCGCCTTTGAATCTTGCCTTCATCTTGTGTCCGTAACCTTGGGTAACGGAGTTACCACCATTGGGGATTGGGCTTTTTACGAATGCTTAAGTCTGACTGCATTGAACTTCCCTGCAACCCTGACTTCGCTTGGACAAGGCGCACTGTCTTATTGCCAATCCATCACCGCATTTCAGGTGGCACCGGAAAACACCGTTTATCAATCCATAGATGACGTGTTGTTCACTAAAGACGGAAAAACCCTTATTTCTTACCCTGCTGCTAAAGATAGCACCTCTTACGCCATCCCCGACGGGGTTGTAACATTAGAAGAAGAAGCGTTCGGCTTGGCAACCGCTCTCACCACCATTCAAATCCCCGACACCGTAACTACCATTGGGCCTTGGGCTTTTGACGGTTGCGAAAACCTTGCTTCCATTTCCATCCCCAATTCAGTTACCACCATAGGTCAGGCAGCGTTCCAAAACTGCCTTAGTCTCACCACTATTCAATTTCCTGATGGAATTACCGTCCTTGAGGATTATACCTTTAACGGTTGCGAGAATCTTGTGACGGTGCAGCTACCCGAACACTTAACGAAAATCGGCCAATACGCCTTTGCTTATTGCTCCGCTCTGTATTTAGTGAAAATTCCTGACACCGTAACGGTTGTGGCCGATTATGCATTTTATAATTGCCCTGATCTGATTGGGATAATGATTCCTGAAACAGTAATCGAAATCGGAGAAAAAGCCTTTGGTTACTGTAGCACCGAACTTGGCGGAGTGTTTACGGTAGATGGATTTACCATTCGCGGTTTTGAAGATTCCGCCGCCCAAACCTACGCCCAAGAAAACGATTTTGCCTTTGATATTTACGTGGAGTCGGAATGCATCATTGGCGATGTGGACGGGGACGAAAAAGTCACCGCCGCCGATGCCTTGGAAGTTTTGAAATCGGTTGTTGGTAAAGTTACCTTGACCGAGAAGCAAACCAAAGCCGCCGACGTAGACGGTAGTGGCAAAGTGGATGCCGCCGATGCGTTGGATATTCTCAAAAAAGTGGTTGGCAAAATCGAGTTTTTCCCCATTGAAGCATTGGAATTGATCCATCGTGATTGATACAAAAATATACTGTTTGGAGGAATAAACATGAAAAAAATCTGTATCGTATTATTGGCCTTGACCATGGTTTTCGTTCTGGTGGGGTGCAGTGACACGCCCGAAACACCGGAGGAAAAAACCGAAGCGGTTACGCTGGTAGGATCGTGGGAATCGGTGGAAATCAGTGGTGCTCTGTATCACTTCCATGAAGACGGTACCGGTGCTTATGAATTTTCCGGCAGCACCATGAACTTCACCTACACCGACGACGGCGCCAAGGTAACAATTCAATACGAAAACGCAACTGAACCCAACGTGTTTGCTTATACCATCGCCGATGATACCCTGTCTATCGAAGACAGCTTTGGCTCCATGGTGCAATACAAAAAGAAATAATTGCTTCAACCCCAACTTTATAGACCCCCCCATTATATGGGGGGATTTTCATTTTGGGGAGATATTCCTACGATTTCGAGATGCATCTTCAACCGACTTGTCGGCCATGCCGCAATTACCCGTTATCGATCAATCGGTCATTTATCGTGGCTCACTTCCTTCTGACGAGGAAAACATCGGTTCACTTAGCGTTTTTTGTTCATCTTTAATCGGTTCAACCACGGGATTTTTCAGGTGGATCTTGATGCTCCGACTATACAACAAAACAGCACCGAATCGGTTAATTCGGTGCTGTTTTGTTTGAATTCTATTCAAACATTTGCAAATAAGTATCTACGTCGAATTCCTCGGTCACTGAATCCTTTTTTAAATACAAGGGATGATGAGGATGCCCTTTTTTGGACTTTTTGCCGGCACTCACCCAAGTGGCGCCATACCGATTGCCCAGGGTAACCATATCCCGAATACAAATGGGCAAATAGTCTCGCATTTCTACGATGGTGCCCCAAGCCGCCCACACGGTGGGGGTATGCCCCTCCCCATACAGGGACAACACGTATTCAAAGGCTTTCATATTTTCGGCATGCAAGGTTTGGTTAAAGGTTTTTTCCATGTCATCGGGACGGGTGGCTCGTTGGGCGTAGACGTTGAACATAATAAAACTGTCGAATCCGTTAAAATGGGCAATGCGCTCCACCGATTTTAAGGTATTGTCCAAATCATCGGGAGCGGCGGTGGAGGGGTTAATGCCAATGCAAATGAGCGGATTGACCCCTTTGGTACCCAATATGTAACGATATTCGGAATAATGACAGGGCACGTACAGCCACTTGCCTTGGTCATATTCATGGGCGGTGGTTTGTTCTTCGGTTAACGCATCGCCAAACCGCAAAATATCTATATGATTGGTGGTATCGCTGGGAATATGCACACCTACTCCTCCTTTAAAATATCGTAAGGGGAAACCACACCCAACAACGGGCGGCGGGAATCCCCGTTTTGGGTAACCAACAGTAATTTTACCCGCTCGTGTTTGGCAGGAATATGGCGAAACAACTCTCTGCCCTGCTCTAACGAAAGGTCGGGGGATACAAAACGAATGCCTTTGTGTTGCTCTAACACAAGCAAGTGTTCCATTTGGGAAAAGGTCAAATCATCATCAATTTGCTCACCCGAAAGCAACCACCGAAACACGCCGTGTTGGCTGAAAATGCCAACAATTTGGTTTTGCTCCATCACCGGCAGATAGGTAATGCCCTTTTCTTC
>JAFYMD010000033.1 GCA_017556785.1 Clostridia bacterium
GTTTTGACTGAGGGAGAGACACTTGTTTTCCACCAATCATAGGATCTCAGCGAATATTAGCAATCTCTCCCTCCGTCTTTTGCTAAAGCAAAAATCTTTTCCGTTTGCGGTGCCCGAAAAAACCAAGGAGTAGCACGGAGTGCCCGATGGTTTTTTCGGGTACCGCAAACGGAATTTCATAGCTGACTGAGGGATTGTCCGCACCCCTGTTTATTTCCCCACGTAGGGGACGATGCCCACATCCGCCCCCTTGACAATTGCCGAAACGCAGGTATAATCGTATTGTAAATCATTGCAAAGGAGCGTTTATCATGAGCGTTTTTTCCAAACAAGATTATCAATCCGACCGTTCCGACTCGGTGGCGGTGGTATTGTGGAACCGTGCCAAACAAATGGAACATATCGGTGAAGCCCTTTTTGCCTTGCTGCTTTTGTTTGGCATTTACCAAACCATTGCCAACGGTGTAACTGCCTACCAAAACGCCGATATGCTGGGAGACAACGACCAAGCGACCGTCGCTTGCGTATTGGAAATATTTTCCTCCCTTTTCTTCTACGCCATTTGTCTGACCGTAGAGTACGTGGTGTATCATTTGGTGGTCTTGCTCTTGGGCTCACAGGCCCGCATGGTGGAAAACACCGCCAACGGCAAACATGTTGCCGTAGTCGAATCAAAAGACCCACTTTCTGAAAAGAGACTCCCCCCGCTGAAAAGCGATCACTTCCAAACGATCACGTGCCCCGATTGTAACAAACAACTGTTTTGCCCCACCAACGTCACCGAAACCGTTTGCCCGTATTGCGAGCGTTCCATTCGTCTCACCCCACGCCCCATTGACAACGATCCCCCCGTCGATATTGACATAGAGCATTTTGTAGATGCCGATTGTCCTTACTGCGGTCAACGGCTGTCTTACCCCAAGGGCACCGTTCATACCCAATGCCCCCATTGCGACAAGAACATTCAATTAAAATACTAAAAAAATCGGGACAGTTCGCTTGGAACTGTCCCTTTTGTATTACGTCAAATATTTTTTCCCTGCCGTCATAGCGCGTACCAACGGGGGAATGACCCCACCCAGCAGCAGGTTCGACACCCCATGGATCAAGTCAAAGGGGAATCCCGCTACGATCCATGCGATCATACCGTCGAAATTCAGTCCAAACAGCAAGGCCTGCGCGGGGGCATATAACACCCCAAACAAAAATCCGTGAAGCCCGCACAAAACAATGGCAAGCACCATAAGAATCGGTTTTGGCAATTTTTTGGGCAATAGCATGACCCATGCCCACAACACCGTCCACACGTACAAATTGGGAATCCACCAAGGGGAAAAGCCGTAGATCGCCCCCAACAAAAACACGTAGACGTAGATCGGGTACAAAGCCTTGGCACGAAAGGTCAGGGTAAACGCCACGATCAATACCCCCAACAAGTGCATGTTGGGAAGCGCGTCCATAGCGATTTTAGAGGCAAACATGACACAGCCCAGCACCGAAAAAACCGCCAATTCTTTTAGATTCGGTTTCACGGTTATTTTTCCACCTTAAACATATAGGTTGCACCGGGGGTAATGGTGGTGGTGTCAACCCCCGACGTAGCATATTCCCCATTTACGTAAAACGCCCAATAGGTTTGGTCTACGTCGTAGTCGGCAGTAATCCCGTTGACCGTTTTGACATACAGTCCGTAATCCCCTTGGTCACCGTTGATCAACCCGTTGTCCATCAGGGCTTCGCCCACCAGCGTTTTGTCGGTAAGCACCTGAAACTTGGTGGTATTTCCCTCGCCGTCTACCACGTCAAAGTAAAACGAGGTTGCTCCCTGTCCCACTTGATTGAGTCCCGCTTGTGAAACCACCACGGTACTGCGATTGGCATCGGTCGGGGTTTGGGTTTTGGTTTCGCCACATCCTGCCAACAGTGCTACGGCCGCAATCAGCACTGCGCAAAGAAGCAACGACAACCATGATTGCATGTTTGTCTTTTTCATGTTGCATTTCTCCTTGCAATATTTTGTTTTTCTTCGGGTCGATTCTCCGGCACTCGCAGAGGTTCAACGTTCCCTTTGTTGTTGGGATATTTCGACTGTGCGCAGGACTGCCGCCTTCTCGGAAATCGATTCCAATGACTTGTCCCAAACGTGCGGCCGTTTGGTAGACAGACCCCAAAAAAATATGCGCTTCACGGCGACGGGCTCGTACAGGAGTTTCACCTGTTTCCCCCAACGTCTTACAGTATAGCACCTTCCCCGCCAAAATGCAACAAAAAAAGAGAGGAGAGAACACACGGCTCTCTCCTCGAAACATGAAATTTTATGATACCAACAAATCAAAACGGTGTTGCATCCGACCAGTCCAACGTGTCAAAAAGATAAGTGCCGTTTTTGGGGCAATAAACCTTTTGGGAATCTCCATTACTAATAGCAATATGTCCTTCTAACAAAACAAACTGACCGCTCGTTCCGTCTGCGGTGGTTACGGTAACTACCCGTCCGCTGTTGTCGTAGGTCGTTTCGGTATGACTGTAGTGATATTTCACGTCACATTCGTTCATTAGATCCTTGACCGATTGCGAAAGCGTAATCACCTTTTTTTGCATGGTTTCATAATCTTTTATTTCAACCGTAATTACCTGATCGGGTGCTATTTGAACCAAATCTTCAAACGTGTAGGTCGTTTTGTAACCCAACCCCCAATATACGTTAAGTCCCAATGAAAGAACCAATACCAAAGGCAACACAACAAACCATAGAATTTTTTTGGTTGTTTTCATAGCAATACCTCCTTATTCCGCAGCAGGTTGGTTGGATTGTGCGCTTTCCCAACCAATCATGTCAAGCAACACACTTCGGTTGGTTCCGCAATATACTTTTACAAGTCCGCAACACGCAATGCCAATGTGTCCATCCAACAAATAAAACACGTTGGTTGTTCCGTCTGCCATGGTAGCGGTAACCGTGGTGGGTCCGCCAATATAATCATCCGGATCGTAGGTGCGGCTATGGTAATAGGTTTGGTCGCAATGTTTCAAAAAAGAGGCAATTACTTGCGCATCGGTCACTGCTTTTTCCATTTCGGGGCAAGCAGTTTTCACCTCAATGGCAACCACTTGTTCCG
Source organism: Clostridia bacterium (assembly GCA_017556785.1). Classification (GTDB taxonomy): domain Bacteria; phylum Bacillota; class Clostridia; order Oscillospirales; family Acutalibacteraceae; genus UMGS1484. The sequence goes on from JAFYMD010000033.1 coordinate 3,120, forward strand.
AGTCGATTCCGGTTAAGTCTGCCAATGTATAAGCTTGTTCTCGGGTTAAGCCCAAATACACGTTAAACCCCAAAGACAAGATAAGTAATAAAGGAATGCCAATAAAATACGCTTTTTTCATAATACGCTTCACGTTAACTTTCCTCCTAACTTTAAAAATTCATTCATCTTACGTTTCGTTTTGTTAATAACTAAACCATTGGAATCCCCTCTCCCTCTTCAAATCACCGTAGATTGCAACAAACGTGCCGATGAAAAACCCCGATCCATGGCGATTTTTCACACTTCAATTATGTCTGATTTTATTATACAAACCGCAAAATACTTTGTCAATACGAAAACCCTAAACGTTGCTTTTTCAGCCCCGAATAACACGGTTTGGCTATGATTTGACCATCGTTGTGCCGATTCGCACTGCATTTGCAACAAAAAAAGAAACAGGGAGAATGTCGAATTCTCCCTGTTTTTGCACCTACTTGTCATTTATTCGCTACACGACGTACCGTCGTACGCCTTGGGTGGCGAAGGAAATGCCATCCTGCCCCTTCCTTGAAGTCTGACAGTTCCATCTTAAAACGGAATCTCGTTTTTCTTTTGCTCCAGCCGGACTCGCAAATGCTCCATCGCTTGCTTGTTAGCTTCTATATCCTCACACAGCACCGCCAAGCCTTTGGGCGCGTCCCCTTCGTTTTGCCAACGGTGATACAGCTTGCCCAAGGTTTCGTATTGGCGAGACAATTCCTCTTGCTTTTTCATGATCGCCAAACGAATTTTTTGTATTTCCACTTGGTGCTCGGTCTTTCTGCCGGCAGAATCCAGCCAAGATCTTGCCGCAGACATCGTTTCGTCAAAAATACCCATGGTTGCTTCTCCTTTATTTCAGCACAAATTTACTACTATCTTATCTCGTTGGTATTATTATATTCCTTGTCCTCGGCTGTGTCAACCGTTTTATCCCGACCAAATGCGACAAAACCAACGCCACAGGCATAAAAACACCCCAAAGGCTAAGCTTTGGGGTGTTTTTCACAGATTCAACTTTTAAACCGAGTTATTGGCGAAAGAACTCATCAACCGGCTCAGTCGGTTGCGCGTTCGGTGCTCCCTGAGGTGCTTGTTGCATGGGCACACCTTGCGGCGGATAGGTCGGTTGTTGGCCATATACAGGAGGTTGTCCATACACAGGCTGTCCGTATACCGGTTGTCCGTATACAGGCTGTCCGTACACCGGTTGCCCGTACATGGGCTGACCGTACATAGGTTGCGGCGCATACATGGGTTGCGGGGGAATATACTCTTGCCCCTTGGGCAGCTGCACCGGAATATGGCGGCTGCTGCGGGTAAAAAACCCGACCCAAGCAAAAATCGTAATGGCGATATGGAAAATCAGCAAAATGGCGGCTTCGTCTTTCAAGCTGGTGCTATACATTTCCTCGGTTCCCACAAATGCAAAAATGAGCAATACGGTTTGAATGGGGCACAAAACAAAGGCGAAGGTCCGCATGCTTTGTAAATTGAAACGCCGTTTGTCTCGGCTGGCTACCTGCACGATCGACAAAACCAGCAAGGCGATCATCATAAGGAACGCCAAACCAAAGAAGAAATACCCCACGTCGTCGAACATTCTTTCCAAGCATTCGGCACCGGTGTAATCGGTATAATCATACGTATAATCATAATAACCACCGTAACTATAACCGTAATAGCTATCGTAATACGGCACCCAATGGGAAAATTCCAATCTTTCGCCTACCAGGTCCAAAAACAGGAACAACGGAATCATACCTGCTTGCAAAATTAAAATGATGATATTTTTAATTTTGGTAAACACAAAGAACACTCCTTTTTCATTTTTTGCCAAATTTCCTAACCCTTCGGCAATTGTATCTTAACACATTTCGTTGGCGTTGTAAAGGGGGAAAATGGCTAACCGAATTGCCCCTGTGTCTTCTGAACCAA
>JAFYMD010000034.1 GCA_017556785.1 Clostridia bacterium
AGGTAGAGGCATCTTCCAAGGGCAGGTCAACCGGTTTGCCGGTAGCGGCAGAGCGGTAGATTGCCAACACGGTTTCCAAAGCGCGGCGACCGGCACGACCGTCTACGTAGGCGGGACGTTTATTGATAACGGCATCGATCACGTCGGCATACAAGGGGGTATGACCGAATCCGTAAATGTTGGGAGGATTTTCGCCAAATTCGGCTTTGATCGCTTCGCTGTCTTCGGTTTCGTCGGCAAATTTCCATTCTTCGATCAGGTTGACCGAGCGGCCGCCTGCTTTTACGGTGCCTTCGCGACCAAACAGATACAAGGTTTCTTCTAAGTTGACAGGGTACACGTTGGTGGTACCTTCGATCAGACCGTAAGAGCCGTTTTTAAACTTCACAACTGCCAGACCTAAGTCTTCGGCTTCAATATAATCGTGCACCAAGCGGTCGGTATAAGCCATGATTTGGGTAACTTCGTCCCCCATCATCCAACGGAGCAGGTCAATGTTGTGAATGCATTGATTCATCAAAGCACCGCCGTCTTGTGCCCAAGTACCCCGCCAGGGAGCTTGCTTATAGTAGTTTTCGTTGCGAGCCCAACGGATATGAGCGGCACCGTGTAAAAGACCGCCAAATCGGTCGGCTTCTACGGCTTCACGGATTTTTTGAATGGATTTGTTAAACCGATTTTGGTGGCAAGCACACAGTACCAAGCCTTTTTTGTCGGCCAATTCGATCATGGCGTCGGCATCTTTCAAGGAAAGAGCAATGGGTTTTTCCACAATCAGGTTGGCGCCTGCGTTCAAGCAATCCATCGCAATCGCGGCGTGATACCCGCTTTCGGTGGCAATGGCACACAAGTCGGGTTTCAATTCAGCCAACATATCTTTGTAGTCGGTGTAGCGGGCAATGGCAGAGGTATCTTCCACGGGGGAGAGAACCTTTTCCATATTTTCGGGAATCGGATCACATACCGCAACCAATTCCACCTTTTCGGCGTTGTTCATAACAGCGGCAATGTGGTTGGGGGCAATCCGTCCGCAACCGATGAGAGCATAACGAAGTTTCATTTTGCATAATCTCCTTCTTGTAACAGTTGGTCTTCCGGCACGGCACGCAGTACCTTGGCGGGAGCGCCAACCACAACTGTTTTTTCGGGTACGTCTTTGGTAACTACGCTACCGGCGGCGGCCATGGCTTGCTCGCCAATGACCTTACCGGGCAAAATTACGCTGCCGGCGGCAATGCGACCGCCGTTTTTCACGGTTACCCCTTTGAAATGTTTAAACCGTTCTTCACTGCGACCGGCAAAGTTGTCGTTGCTGGTCACTACACCGGGGGCGATGAAGCACATGTCCCCCAGGGTGGAGTAAGCGGTAATATACGCGTTGGTTTCGATTTTGCACTTGCGACCAACCGTGCAGTCGCATTCTACGCTGGCACCGCGACCGATGATGGTGCGTTCCCCAATGGTTACCCGCTCCCGCACGGTGGCGAGGTCGGCGGCAAGCACACGCTCGCCCAAGGTACAACCGCGGTAAATGACCGCACCGGTACCGATAATGCAACCCGAACCGATGACGCAGGCGGGAAGATCGGACTCAACGGTTACGGCAGAGTTGGCGGCCTTCATGGGACGTTTGCCAATGCAAGTAAAATCGTCAATGCGAACGTTGTCGCCAATTGCGGTGTCGTTGTGGATCACCACGTGGTGACCGATCACACAACCCTCGCCAATGGTTACGTTGTCGCCTATGACACAGTATTCCCCCATTTTTACCGAGGGATGAATGTTGTTTGCCATAGTTTTACAGCCTTTCCAAATTGTCGGCATCAATGCCGGCGGTCAGGTTGCGGGTGTCAAATACCAGCTTGGATTTGGCAACGATATTGGCGGCATCATAAGCCGAGTGGTTGGTAGCAATAACAACGATGTCGGCATCGGCCAAGGCTTCGTCAGTCAGTTCTACTGATTCCATTTGAAGTCCCTTGTGTTTGAAGGAGGGGATATGGGGATCGTTGTAGGTGAGCACGCAACCCTTTTCGGTAAAGAGTTGTGCCAATTCCAGCGAGGGGGATTCCCGCATGTCGTCAATGTCGGGTTTGTAAGCAACACCCAGCATGAGCACTTTGGAACCACGCAAGGGCTTGGCCACTTCGTTGAGCATATTGGCTACGCGGTTGACACAGTATTCGGGCATGGCGGTGTTGATTTCGCCGGCCGATTCGATCAAACGGGTATGATAGTTGTATTCTCTTGCTTTCCAGGTCAAATAGAAGGGGTCGATGGGAATGCAGTGACCGCCCAGACCGGGACCGGGATAAAATGCCATAAAGCCGTAGGGTTTGGTTTTGGCGGCGTCGATTACTTCCCAAACCGAAATACCCATGCGGTTGCACAGTACGGCCATTTCATTGGCCAAAGCAATGTTGATGTTGCGGAAGGTGTTTTCCAAAATCTTTTCCATTTCGGCAACGGCGGGGCTGGAAACCACTTTTACGTCGCTTTCCAGTACGCTGCGATAGATAGAAGCGGCCAATTCACCGCATTTGGGGGTTACACCGCCTACGACCTTGGGGGTGTTTTTGGTTTTGTAAACCACGTTACCGGGATCGACCCGTTCGGGGGAGAAGGCAAGGAATACGTCTTCGCCCACGGTAAAGCCCTTTTGGGTAAGCAGAGGCATAATGACCTCTTCGGTGGTACCGGGATAGGTGGTGCTTTCCAAAACCACCAACATACCCTTGTGGGCATATTTGGCGATTTGGTCAGCCGAACTGCTTACGTAAGAAATATCGGGCTGGAAGTGCTCGTCCAAGGGAGTGGGCACGCAAATAGCCACGCAATCGCAATCGGCGATTTTGGAAAAATCGGTGGTGGCAACCAATTGACCGGCGGCGGTCAGATCTTTCAGGTCGCTGTCTACTACGTCGCCGATGTAGTTGTGACCTTGGTTGACCAGGGCAACCTTTTCGGCTTGTACGTCAAAGCCTACTACTTTGAAGCCGGCTTTGGCTTTTTCTACTGCCAAAGGCAGGCCGACGTAGCCCAGACCCAACACGCCCAGTACGGCCGAGCGGTTGTCAATTTTATCTTTGAGTTGTTGATAATACATAGTGATCTCTCCTACTCTTTTATTAACAGATTTGTGATTACAAGGGATAAGGGAACATGCGTTGACCTCGGCAAACGACGGCTCTCGACAAAAAAAGCCGCAATCATGCAGGGTACAATTGCTTATATTATACCAATGTTGGGACAATATGTCAATGGTTATGAAGGGCAAACTGCAATTTTTTAATTCTTTTTTTATGGTAAAAACGGCGGGTTTTGGGGGCAAACAATCCAAAACCCCTTTTCCGCTGAGGAAAAGGGGTTGCAATCAATTGTTTTTGTTGTGGTTAAAGGTGGGCACCAAATCTTTGACTAGTGCGAACATGGTGGGGTCGTCTTCTTGACGAATGGCTTCTTCCATATTTTTGACGGTGCGAGCCAATTCTTCGTGGTCAAACACCATGGGTTTCATGATCATGATCTTTTTGTTGGTGGTACGGTCGACGTCTTCGTCTGCCAGCGAAATTTCTTCAAACAGTTTTTCCCCGGGACGAAGGCCGGTGTATATGATTTCAATGTCCTTATCAGGTTCTAACCCCGACAGACGGATCATGTCTCGTGCCAAGTCGGAAATAAGCACCGGTTCACCCATGTCCAGTACAAAGATCTCGCCGCCGCCTGCCATGGCACCTGCTTCCAGCACCAATTGACACGCTTCGGGTATGGTCATGAAATACCGACGCATTTCGGGATGGGTTACCGTTACCGGGCCGCCTTTTTCAATTTGCTTTTTGAAAAAGGGAACCACACTGCCGTTGGAGCCTAACACGTTGCCAAATCGTACGGCGGCAAATTCGGTGTCGGACACGGCATCTACCATTTGCATGATCAATTCGGTAATGCGTTTGGAAGCCCCCATGATATTGGTGGGGTTGACTGCTTTGTCGGTGGAAATGGTTATGAATTTTGCTACCTTGTGGGTGATCGCCACCTGACACATGTTGACCGTACCCAGCACGTTGTTTTTGATGGCTTCCCGGGGGTTCAGTTCCATCATGGGCACGTGCTTGTGAGCGGCGGCATGGAATACGATTTCGGGGGAGAATTCGCTAAACACTTCTTCCAAACGGTTGCGGTCGCGGATAGATGCCAATCGCAATGCGTATTTTCCCGAATAATTTTCTTCCAGTTCATTTCCGATGTGGAACAGACCGTTTTCGTTAAAGTCCAGTACCACCAATTGTTTGCATCCGAAACGCAGGGCTTGGCGACACAGCTCACTACCGATGGACCCGGCACCGCCCGACACCAAAACCACGCGGCCTTTGATAAAGTTTTCTACCACGTCCATGTTCAAATGAACGCTGCCTCGGTGCAACAGATCTTCTAAGTTAATGTCCGACACTTTCATGTCAGAGGGGTTGGCATCGTCAATGGTGCCGAACCGACGAACGGTGCATTGGTGCTCCTTGCACACGTTTAAAACGTCTTGCAACAGGGAGCGGGTGGCGGTGGGAATTGCCACCACGACCTGCTTGGCACCGGTTTTTTCCAGGGCTTCGTGAAGCTTGTCAAAGCCCCCTAACACCTTGGCATTGCCGATAAACTTGCCCCACAACGAGGGTTCGTCGTCGATAAAGGAAACCACCCGAATCGGATTGGTCAAATCGGCGCCGGTTTTTTGCAAATAACTGCCCGATTCCCCTGCACCGTAAACCACCACGGGGGTTTGGGCTTCTTTGTTTTTGCGAAATGCCGAACGAACCGTGCTGACAAAACGGGCAAAGCCGCGACCGTAAATCGACAGTACCAACAAGGTCAAGGTCCAAATCACGTAAAAGGAAAGGGCGGTGTTTTTGCTGAAAATGGGCATACTGCCCGTTTCGGCCGAAATGATATTGGTAACAATAATTACGGTTACTCCCATAAGTACCGACATGGTTTGGAACAAAATGTCGCGAAAACTAAAGGAGCTCCACACACGGTTATAACAGCCGCAAATGCAGTTAAAGGCAATTACAATAACCGACAGGGCGGTCAAAAACAAGGGGAGATTTTCTGCGTATACGGGAGGCATGCCGGTTAGGTAGACCAGCTTGATTCCCAAATAAAAAGAGATTACAACCGAAACAATGTCCCATAACACAATGGCACATAAAGGAAGAATACGTTTCATCTTTTGCATAGGTTAACAGACCGTCCTTTCGCAGGGCAAAGGGGATCAAATCCCACCGAAATTGTAAAAAGGAATAGGCATAAGTAAAATCATTATACCAACCTGAAAGAAATATGTCAACTGTTTCGTGGAATTCCGACGGCTTTTTTATACAAAAATCCCTCTCACGCGAAGGAGAGAGGGATGAAAAACAGGCTTATGTTATCGTTTTAAGCGAATATTGATTTTTTCTTCGGCTTTTGCCAAGGCTTGTTGGGGGGTGGCCTTGCCACACAGCACCGAATGGATGGCATCGGCTATGTAATCGTATAAGGTGTCGGCAAAAGAAAGGGTGGGGAAGGGCTTGGCGGTTGCCAAGGCTTGTACAAAGGGTTGCCAGTCGGCGGCCTGATAATAGGCATCTTTTAACCCTTTGGCATCGGCGGGAATCCAGTCTTGCAATTTGCATTCTTCCAAGGAGTTGGTGTAAGAATTCATATAATATTGCAGGAATTCAAAAGCCGCTTCGGCTTGTCCCTTTTTGTGGGTAGCGGGAATGCAATAGGAGTAAACGTTTAAGGGAGAAACGGCGGGCAGGTCGCCCGGCATAACCAAAGAGGATGCGGTGTAGTTGCCTCTGGCATGATGTCCGAACACCTCGGAATATTCGGTGCTGTCCACAAATCCGTAGGCGGTGTTACCCAACCAAAAATCTTCGGCACCGTAAGATTCTCCGATATAGGAGTTTTGCTTAAGTTCCCAATAAGCGTTCAGCACGTCCAACCCTGCTTTGGTATTAAATGCGGCGGCGGTTTGGTCGTCGGTCAAAAAGTTACCGCCGTAGCTGCGAAGCATGGTAATGAATTGTTCGGCCATTTCTTTGCTGTTGACCGTGTCGGTAATGATCTCAATGGGCGGGGTATCGGGGAACCATTGCAGTACGGTGGCGGCATTGGTTTGCAAAGAAGTGAAAGAAGTGGGAACCTGCGCGTTGGAGCGGTACAGAATCTCATCGTTTGCGGCTATGGCCCAAGTAACACACCCTACGGGCACCCCGTAACGGTGGCCTGCGGTGGTGGTGTTGTTCCAAGCGGTGGGATGCATACCGGCGGCGTATTTGTCGATTCCGGTATAGGACAAATCCAACAGAAGTCCCCGTTTGGCGGCAATGTTCATTTGGGTCAGATCCATCAACACCAAATTGGGGGCGGTTTGGTTTTCTACGGCTTGTTCCAGGGCGTTTGCGTTGAAAAACTCGAAATTTTCGTATTGCCACAACGAAACTTCCACGTGTTTGTTGGTTTTGTTAAATGCGGCAATGGCATTGACCAAAGCCTTGTTGCGGTTGTTGCCGTATACCGTAATCTTGATCGTTTCGTCGGGTTTGTCAACGGGGGTGGTTTGAGAAGAGGTGGGTTGACTGTTTACGGTGGATTGCACGGAATCCGACGACGAAGGAGCAGATTGCGTGGGTTGAGAGGTTGTAACCTGCGACTGCGGTTGAGAGTCGGGTCGGGAAGCGGGTTCCGAGGAAGCGGCGGGAACAGAAGAAGCAGGTGCGCCGAGAATGTTGATGGTGTAGTAGCACAGCACGGTTTGGTCAGCGGCGTATTGGATAGCTACCATGTTTTGCTTTAAGCGGACGTTCCAATCGGCAATGGGCGTGACGCCGTCTTGCTCATACAACATCATAAATTCTCCGTTGTCGGGAGAAAAGGGTTGTTGGGTGTTGCGGGCGGTATTTTCCAAAAAATCGTGCAGATCGTTAAAGGTCCAATAGTGAGTGTAAGCAATGTCAGCAAAAACCTCGCGCTTGGCAGTCGGCGCAACGCGTTGGTCGGCCGATTTGTCTCTTATGGTAGCTACCGCTCTTCCTTGTGACGTGGTGGGAGCGGCGGGATCTTCCCCGGAGCATGCGGTCAAGCACAAGGCTAAGACCAACAGAAAAATTAATGGTAAAAAACGTTTATTCATTGAGAACCCTCATTTGCTATACAACACGGCAAAAACCGTTGGAATTTTCAGTTGGAATTATTATAGCACTCTCTTTCGTAAAAAGCAAGTAAAAGATATGGGCTTTTTCGGTTGACCAAAGGGGAAAATGATGGTAAAATAAGTGAAAAAGCGGGAGGTGATCGGTGGTGGATCGGGCTTTTTTACAAAATGAAATCACATACTTGAAAGGGGTTGGCCCTGCCAAAGCAGAAAAACTGGCGAAGCTGGGAATCGGTACGGTGCAGGATCTGATTGAGTGTTATCCCAGAGAATATTTGGATCTTTCCCATCCCGTGACGGTGAACGAAGCACCCTTTGACAAAAAGTGCTGTGTGCGGGCAACGGTGCAAACCACCGCCGTGGAACGGTTTTTGCCCGGCGGCAGAAAAATGTATACCTTAACGGCCTGCGACCGAACCGACAGTTTTCGCATAGTGTTTTTTAACACCAAATATTTGGCCGAAAATTTGGAGCGGGGCAAGACCTACTTGTTTTACGGAAAAATGGGCGGCGGTTTTGCACGGCGAGAAATGGTTTCGCCCGGGGTATACGATTTGCAGTCGGCCGAAACCCTTGTGCCGATCTACCCCCTGACGGCGGGCATTACCAACAAGGTAATGAATACCCTTGTGAAAAATGCTTTTGATCGATTAACCGAGCCTTTGCCCGAAACCTTGCCCGCGTCGATCCTCACCGCCTATGGCTTGTGCTCGTTGGATCAGGCGGTGCGGGGGGTGCATTTCCCCCAAGATCTTGCGCAAATGGCGGCCGCTCGCCGTCGATTGATTTTTGAGGAACTGTTGGTGTTGCAATTGGCTTTGCGCCGCTTGAAGGGGCGTAGTCGAGGAATCGGTTCTTTCCCCATTTCGCGCGACTGCACACCGGAATTTTGGCACAGTTTGCCCTTTACCCCCCCCGCCGCTCAGCGTAGGGTGACCGACGAATGCTTTTGCGATTTGCAGTCGGGGGTGCCCATGAATCGATTGGTGCAGGGAGACGTTGGCTCGGGGAAAACGGCCGTGGCCGCCGCCTTGTGCCACAGCGTGGCAAAAAATCGTTTGCAATGTGCTGTTATGGCACCCACCGAGATTTTGGCGCAACAGCATTACGAAACCTTTACCAAGTTTTTAGCGCCGTTCGGCATTCGGGTGGGCTTGCTTACCGGTTCTGCCAAGGCCAAGGAAAAACGGCAGTTTTTAGCCGAACTTGCCGACGGCACCGTTCAGGTGGCGATCGGAACCCACGCGCTGTTGGAGGACAACGTACAATTTCAGGCGTTGGGGCTGGTTGTTACCGACGAACAGCATCGCTTCGGGGTGACCCAGCGTTCTCGTCTGGCGGCCAAGGGGCAAAATCCGCATTTGCTGGTTATGTCGGCGACGCCGATTCCCCGTACCTTGGCTATGATTATTTACGGGGATCTGGACGTGTCGGTGATTGACCAATTGCCGCCGGGACGCAAGCCGGTAGAAACCTACGCGGTAACCTCGGATTACCATGAACGCATTTATAACTATATCCGCAAGTTTTTGCAAGCGGGCAAGCAGGCTTACGTGGTTTGTCCGTTGGTAGAAGAAAATGAGGAATTGACCACCACCTTGACCGCGGCACAAGAACACCAAAAAACCCTGCAAAAGCAGTTTCCCGAATATACCGTGGGATTGCTTCACGGCAAAATGAAGCCCAAGGAAAAGGACGCGGTCATGGCGGGGTTTGTAAAGGGGAACATTCACATTTTGGTAGCGACTACGGTAATCGAAGTGGGGGTAGACGTTCCCAATGCCAACATTATGGTGGTGGAAAATGCCGAGCGGTTCGGGTTGTCTCAACTGCACCAATTGCGAGGGCGTGTCGGCCGTGGCGGCGGGCAAGCCTGTTGTATTTTGGTTTCGGATCACCAAGGGGAGATCAATCGGCGGCGGTTACAGGTTTTGCAACAAACGGCAGACGGTTTTCGCATTGCCGACGAGGATTTGAAACTGCGAGGTCCCGGTGACTTTTTTGGGGAGCGTCAGCACGGTCTGCCGCAAATAAAACTGGCCGATTTGTTAACCGACACCGCCGAACTTCGTTTGTCGGCAACCGTGGCGGGAGAGATTTTGCAAGCCGACCCGTTTTTGCAACGACCCGTTCATGCGGAACTGTGTCGGCAGGTGGAACGGCTGTGTGCGAACCATTCCATGGCATAAATAATTCTATATTTTGTGCATTTTGTGCTTGCAATACACGATGTTTTGTGGCATAATGATAGTTAGTAAAAAATGGGGCGATGTGGTCCCTTTTAGGAGGAAGTTATGGCTGAATTGATTCTTTCGTCTTTTGCCGACGAGGCTTCTCCCATGCTGGACGAGCAATTTGAAGCAACCAAAGCCCACGGATTCACCCACATTGAGGTGCGGGGCGTAGACGACAAAAATATGGCCGATTATTCGGTGGAAGAAGCAAAAGAGGTTGCCCGTCGGTTTGAAGCGGCAGGCATACAGGTTTCGGCGTTGGGTTCGCCCTTTGGCAAGATCGACATTACCGACGATTTCGCCCCCCATGTCGAGTATATGAAAAAAGGGTTGGAGATTGCCAATATCTTGGGCACCAAACGGGTACGGTTGTTCAGCTTTTTTATGCCCAAGGGGGAAGACCCCGCCCTTTATCGGGAAGAAGTGTTTGCCCGTATGGACAAAATGGCTGATTTGTGCAAAGAAGCGGGACTGCTTTGCTGTCATGAAAACGAAAAAGGCATTTATGGCGATACCATTGCCCGCACGTTGGATTTGTTAAAGAATTTCGAAGGTCGTGTGGTTGGGGTGTTTGATCCTGCCAACTTCGTGCAATGCCATCAGGATACGCTGGAAGCTTGGAACGCTTTGGCCCCCTACATCGACTACATTCATATTAAGGATTGCAAAGAAGACGGTACCATTATGCCGGCAGGCAAGGGGATTGGTCATATTCCCGAAATTATTCGGGCTTACAGCCAAAAAGAGGGCAAACGGATCATCACCTTAGAGCCTCATTTAATGGAATTTTCCGGGTTGCAAGGGTTGGAAAAAGACGACGTCAGCCAAATGCAACACGAGTATTCCTTTAAAAACAACCGCGAATCCTTTGATTTTGCGGCAGTTACGTTAAAGGAAATCATTCAATCGGTACTTTGTGAATAATTTTCACTGACATATACACTTACTTAAACGGAGGAATGAACAATGGAAAAAGTAAGACTGGGTATTATTGGCGTGGGGAACATGGGTACTGCCCACACCAACAACTTAATGAAGGGCGAAGTGCCCGAAATGGAATTGGTGGCAGTATGCGACATCAACCCCAAAAAGTTGGATGCAATCACCGCCAAATATCCCGACCTGCAAACCTTTAACACCGCCGACGAATTGTTCGACGCTCACGTGTGCGACGCTATTTTGGTTGCCACTCCTCACTACGATCACCCCCCCTTGGTCATGCAAGGGTTAAAAGCAGGGTACCATATGATGAGTGAAAAACCCGCAGGGGTCTACACCAAAGCGGTACGTGAAATGAACGAACTTGCCGCAAAATGCGACAAAAAATTCGGTATTATGTTTAACCAACGCACCACTCCCATGTATCAACGAATGAAAGAAATGGTAGAAAGCGGCGAGCTGGGCGAAATCAAACGTACCAACTGGATTATTACCGACTGGTATCGTGGTCAAGACTACTACGATTCCGGCGCATGGCGTGCTACTTGGGACGGCGAAGGCGGCGGCGTTCTTTTGAACCAATGCCCCCATAACCTGGACCTGTGGCAATGGATCTGCGGTATGCCTTGCAAGATACATACCCACATGCATTTCGGCAAATGGCATAACATAGAGGTAGAAGACGACGTAACCACCTACGTAGAATACCCCAATGGTGCTACCGGTGTGTTTATTACCTCTACCGCCGACGCACCCGGTACCAACCGTTTTGAAATTTTGGGTACCAAAGGGAAATTGGTGTTTGACAGCGGTCGCCTTTTCGTTTACAAAAACGAAATGGACGAACGGGAATTTTGCTTTAGCGGTGTGCCCGGCTTTACGGCACTCAAAAACACCTGCGAAGAACTCACCTTTGACGGCTGGGGCGAACAACACGTAGGGATTCTCAAAAACTTTGCCGCCATGATCCTGCGGGACGAAAAGCCCTTGGCAGACGGTGCCGAAGGCATTAACGGTCTGACCCTTTCCAACGCCATGCACCTTTCTGCTTGGCTGGGCAAACCCGTAGAACTGCCTTTGGACGAAGACCTGTATTTGGAAGAACTGAACAAGCGTCGCGCCGCTTCCAAGAAAAAAGAAGTAGAAGAAAAGGTAATGGATACCACCGGCACCTATTAAATCAATATTACGGGATGCTCTGTTTGAAAACGGGGCATCCCTCCCGTTGTTTTTGAAAGGATTTATTTATCATGAAAAAAGGGTTTTTTGACGACCGTTATTTGCTTGGCAGCGACACCGCTGTTGCGCTGTATAACGATTATGCCAAAGCACTTCCTATTTTTGACTATCATTGTCATCTGTCTCCCAAAGACATCGCTACCGACCGTGTGTATGACAACATTGGTCAGTTGTGGTTGGAATGCGACCACTACAAATGGCGCATGATGCGTGCCTGCGGCGTTGCCGAACGTTTGATCACGGGCGACGCTTCTTGGCATGACAAATTTATTGCCTTTGCCTCTATTATGCCCCGTATCATCGGGTCACCGGTGTATGCTTGGGCACATTTGGAACTCAAGGTGTATTTTGACATTGTCCGTCCCATGAATGCCGATTCGGCCGAAGAAATTTGGCAAGCCGCCAACGCAAAAATGGCGGACGGCAGTTTTTCTGCCCGCAAATTGATCGTTGGTTCTCACGTAGAGGCCTTGTGCACCACCGACGATCCCGCCGACAGTTTGGAATATCACAAAGCCATAGCCGAAGACGAGACTTTTACCGTTAAGGTGTTGCCCTCGTTCCGTCCCGACATGGCCTGTACAGGGGTAGCCAAAGAAAACTTTAAAGAGTACGTGGAAAAGATCGAAACGGTTACGGGCATTGATTGCGACGATTTTGACGATTTCTTAAAAGCCATGGACAATCGGTTGGATTTCTTTGTGGCAAACGGTTGCGTGGTCAGCGATATCAGCCTGGGTGCTTTGAGTGACCGCACCGCCGATTATGAAGAAGCCAAAGTAATCTACAAAAAAGGGCTGCGCGGCAAAGAGGTTACGGCAGAAGAAGAAATGCTGTATAGCGACTATATGCTGATTTATTTTGCCAAAGAATATGCCCGTCGCGGCATGGCCATGCAACTGCATTTTTCTGCGATTCGCAACAACAATACCGGTCGCTTTGCTCAGTTGGGGGCCGACTGCGGCAACGATTCGGTGGGGCCTGCCATTTCGGTGGCGGCATTGGGTCGTTTTTTGGATGCGGTAGAACAAGACGGCGGTTTGCCCAAAACCATTATTTATACCCTCAACGAGGCGCAGTACTATGAATTGGCAACCATGCTGGGCAACTTCTGGGGCAAGGAAATTCCCGGACGGTTGCAATTGGGTGCCGCATGGTGGTTCTGCGATCACGTGGAAGGAATCAAAAATCAATTGAAAATGGCATCTGCCACCGGTGCGTTGGGCGTGTTTAACGGTATGCTGACCGACAGCCGTTCCTTCACTTCGTATCCTCGTCACGACTTTTTCCGCCGTATTTTGTGCAGTTATATTGCCGAATTTGTGGACAACGGAGAGTATGACGATTCCCCCGCCACCTTGCAAAAACTCATTGCCGACATTTGCATTGACAATGCCAGAACTTATTTTAAAGGAGAGTAAGCTTTATGAAAATGACCTTTCGTTGGTACGGGGAAAATGATCCCGTAACCTTGGAATACATTTCTCAAATCCCTCACATGAGCGGGGTGGTCAGCGCAGTTTATGACGTTCCCGTTGGGGAAGTTTGGTCAGAGGAATCCATCAACCGCATAAAAGAACAAGCCGCCGCCAACGGATTGGAGTTTGAGGTGGTGGAAAGCGTACCGGTGCATGAAGATATTAAATTGGGTGCCCCCGGTTGCGAAAAATACATTGAAAATTACTGCGAAAACATTCGCCGCCTTGCCAAAGCAGGGGTGAAATGCATATGCTACAACTTTATGCCGGTGTTTGACTGGTTGCGGTCTGACCTTGCCAAACAAAATGCCGACGGCTCCAACTCCCTTGCGTTTGACAACGACACCGTGCTGTCTCTTGATCCCGTAAAAAGCGAGCTTTCGCTTCCCGGTTGGGACGAAAGCTACACCAAAGAAGGCTTGCGGGCTTTGATGGAACAATACAAAGACGTGGACGAAGACAAGCTGTGGGAGAATTTTGCCCGTTTTATCAACGCCATTATCCCTGTGTGCGAAGAATGTGACGTGGATATGGCCATTCACCCCGACGATCCCCCATGGGGCATTTTTGGTCTGCCCCGCATTATCACCGGTGCCGACAGCTACCGAAAAATGCATGAGATCAACCCCAGCCGCCGCAACGGCATTACCTTCTGCACCGGCTCTCTTGGTGCCAATCCCCAAAATGATTTGATCGACATGATCAAAGAATTTGGCGACAAGATCCATTTCTTCCATGCCCGCAACATTAAGATTACAGGTCAGCGTTGCTTCCAAGAAACCGGTCACTATACCGATTGTGGGTCGCTTAATATGTACGGCATGCTCAAAGCCCTGCACGACGGTGGCTTTACCGGCTATATCCGTCCCGACCACGGTCGCATGATTTGGGGCGAACAAGGCAGAGCGGGGTACGGTCTGTATGACCGTGCTTTGGGTGCCGCTTATTTGAACGGCTTGTGGGAAGCCATTGAAAAAGGAGAATAATCATGAGTAAAATTGCTGTTGTTACCGGTGCAGGCGGGGTACTTTGCTCCTCCTTTGCCAAAGAACTTGCCAAAAATGGCTATGCCGTTGCCCTTTTGGACTTAAATGAAGAAGCGGTCAAAGCCGTAGCCGAAGAAATCACCGCGGCGGGCGGCAAAGCCATTGGTTACAAAGCCAACGTGTTGGACAAAGAGATTATGGAAGGGGTTCACGCACAGGTGTTGGCCGATTTGGGCAAATGCGATTTGCTCATCAACGGTGCAGGTGGTAACAACCCCAAATGCACCACCGCTCACGAAACCTTTGAAGAAGGGGACGAGGATCGGGACGATATTCTTACCTTCTTTAATCTGGACAAAGCGGGCTTTAACTTTGTGTTTGACCTGAATATTTTGGGTACCTTGATTCCCACCCAAGTGTTCGCTCGGGATATGATCGGTCGCAAGGACTGCAACATTCTCAACATTTCTTCTATGAATGCCTTTACGCCTCTCACCAAAATTCCCGCTTACTCTGCCGCCAAAGCAGGGATTTCTAACTTTACCCAATGGTTGGCAGTTCACTTTGCGGGACAAGGCATTCGTGTCAACGCCATTGCTCCCGGCTTTTTCGTCACCCATCAAAACCGTGGTTTGCTGTTTGACGATCAGGGAAATCCCACCCCTCGCACCGAAAAGATCTTGCGGGCTACCCCCATGGGACGGTTTGGGGAAGCGGAAGAACTTTTGGGCACATTGATGTGGATCACCGATTCCCAAAAAGCAGGGTTCGTCACCGGCGTAGTAGTTCCCGTCGACGGCGGCTTCTCGGCTTATTCGGGTGTGTAATTGAACGTTGAACAAAAGAAACAATTTTTAGTTCAATCAATGGATAAGGTGTCTTGCAACAACTTTGGTTGCAGGACACCTTTTTTAGTGGTGCAAATTCTTCGAATTTGGGTCTTTATGTTTCTTTTTAGCCGTTTTTTCGGGATTCGACGTACCAATGTACGCTTATCATCCCGAAGAAAACGGCTTCAACGCCCAATTCCACTGCCCGCCACCTGCCCGTAGGGGTGTGCGAGTCGAGGCATAGGCGCAGAACAAAAGCGTTTCTGCATCCCAACTGCCCTGCTTGGTCTGAACTTTGTTCGGGTCGGAAAAAAAGGCCTTCTGCACCAATTCTACCGCCACGAATTTATAGGCGGCTGTTGTCATTCCCAATTGGTTGCGATAGGATCACCTGATGGCTTTTGTTTAGTTTTTCACATCGGCGGATTACATATTGAGTTCCTTTGGATGTACCGTCCCAAAAAATCAGCACCATATCAGCGGCGTCGATTAATCGGTCGTTTCGTTTGATGGGAGCGGCGCGACCGAAACGATGGTAATGGGGGAGAAATTCGGTAAAGGGAATCTGATGCTCTTTGGCAAATTCCCTTGCGCAAGTGTCGATCCCTTTTGCTCCGCCCGAAAGGATCTCGGATGTGCTTTCGGGTAAGTACCGTTCGAACTGATAAAATGTAATTCCTCGTGAGCCTACGATAGCAACTTTAATTTGAATCATCTCCAACTTGTCCTGCGGGCAGGACATAATATTCTGCTTTTCAGTATACACTATTTTTGTCCTAAATCAAGACAAAAGTGGTGGAAATATGAGTGTTCGATTGGTAGACGGTCAGTCGGGGAATATCACGGGCAAACGAATTCGGGATGCTCGCATCAAAGCAGGCTTGAGCCAGCGGGAGTTATCAGTGCAATTGGAGCTGAAAGCGGTATATATTTGCCGAGGCTCTCTTTCCCGCATTGAGACGGGCGAACGCACCGTCACAGATATTGAATTGGCAGCGCTGTCTGAGGTGCTGAACGTATCGCTGGATTATTTGTTTGGAAGAGAATAAGAACGAATGGTAAAACCGCAAGGATGGCGTTTTGTAATCAGTTGCCTTCCTTGCGGTTTTTGTATTGCAATGGGTTATGTTTATATGATGTAAAATATCTGTGGTCGAAACCACGCTTGCCGCTTGCCCGTACTTCTCCCCGCTATCAAACGAAAATACTACAATGTTGTTTGAGCAATCTCTCCCTCCGTCTTTTGCTTCGCAAAATCCACCTCCCTCGTCAGAGGGAGGCAAGGAAATCGGTAACCTTGGTTGCATAAACGAAGCCTAAAAAGGAAACGCAATTCGTTAGGCTCCCTCTGACGAGGGAGCTGTCGAAACCGTAGGTTTTGACTGAAGGAGAGACTTTTTCCCTACCAAACCAAATCCCCCGAAACGCAACCATATTACCCAACTGTGTCATTGCGAGCCGCAGGCGTGGCAATCCGTAACCCCTTGTTCCGACGTATCCCCCGCCATGGGAGCGTTCTCAAACGAGTAAAAAATTGGCTTAATCCCGATTTTTTCTTAAAAAATTGACAAACATACCAAGAAATGAGGAAATTTTAAAAAAACTCTCGGAAAACTATTTACATTATATAAGAGAAATGGTATACTAACAGATGGTTAAAAATCCATTCTTATCTTGTAAGAAGTAGAACAGAAAAAAGAAAGGACGAAATATTATGCCCAGAAAAACCAAAACGATGGACGGTAACACCGCCGCGGCGCACGTTTCTTATGCGTTTACCGACGTTGCTGCCATTTACCCCATCACGCCTTCTTCCAACATGGCAGAAGAAACCGACAAAATGGCTGCTGCAGGTGCTAAAAACCTGTTCGGTCAAGAAGTTCGCGTTGCTGAAATGCAATCCGAAGCAGGTGCCGCCGGTGCGGTTCACGGCTCTTTGGCAGCCGGTGCACTGACCACCACCTACACCGCTTCTCAAGGTTTGCTGCTCATGATCCCCAACATGTACAAAATGGCGGGTGAATTGCTCCCCGGTGTTATTCACGTTTCTGCCCGTGCGGTAGCCAGCCATGCTTTGTCCATTTTCGGTGACCACTCCGACATTTACGCTTGCCGTCAAACCGGTTATGCTATGCTCTGCTCCAACAATCCCCAAGAGGTTATGGACTTGGGTGCTGTTGCTCACTTGGCCGCTATTAAAGGCCGTGTACCCTTCCTGCATTTCTTTGACGGTTTCCGTACCTCTCACGAAATTCAAAAAATCGCCGTTTGGGATTACAAAGACCTGGGCGATATGCTGGATTGGGACGCTGTTGACGCTTATCGTCGTCGCTCTCTCAACCCCGAGCATCCCGTACAACGGGGTACTGCTCAAAACCCCGACATCTTCTTCCAAGCTCGTGAAGCTTCCAACCCCTACTATGAAAACATTGTAGGTATTGTAGAAGACTACATGAAAGCCGTTAACAAGAAGTTGGGTACCAAATATCAATTGTTTGAATACCACGGTGCCAAAGATGCTGAAAAAGTCATCATCGCCATGGGTTCTGCTTGCGATACCATTGAAGAAACCGTAGATTACCTCAACGCCGCCGGCAAAAAAGTTGGTTTGATCAAAGTGCATCTGTATCGCCCCTTCTCGGTGAAACACTTGCTGAAGGTTATGCCCAAAACCGTGAAATTCATTTCTGTTTTGGACCGCACCAAAGAACCCGGCTCTTTGGGTGAACCTTTGTTCCTCGACGTAGTTGCCGCTTTGCGTGACACCGCTTTTGCCGATGTTCCCGTATTCTCCGGCCGTTATGGTTTGGGCTCTAAAGACACCACCCCCGCTCAAATCGTTGCCGTATATGACAACATGAAAGACCGTTGCGCCAAAAAACGCTTTACCATTGGTATTGAAGACGACGTAACCAACCTTTCTTTGAAAGTAAAAGGCGCTGTGGACACCACGCCCGCCGGCACCTCTTGCTGCAAATTCTGGGGCTTGGGCTCCGACGGTACCGTTGGTGCTAACAAAAACTCCATCAAAATCATCGGCGACAACACCGACATGTATGCCCAAGGCTACTTCTCTTATGACTCTAAAAAATCCGGTGGTATTACCGTTTCTCACTTGCGTTTCGGTAAAACCCCCATTAAGTCCACCTATTTGATTAACCAAGCCGACTTTGTTGCTTGCCATAATCCCTCTTACGTGGACAAATACGATATGGTTTCTGACGTGAAAAAGGGCGGTACCTTCCTGCTCAACTGCTCTTGGGACGTAGAAGAACTTTCTGCCCACCTGCCCGCCGACATGAAACAATATATCGCCAAAAACAACATTCAATTCTACACCATTGACGCTACCCACATTGCCAAAGAATTGGGCTTGGGCGGCCGCACCAACACCATTTTGCAAGCCGCTTTCTTTGCGCTGTCCAACATCATTCCCGCTGACAAAGCTGTTCAATTGATGAAAGACGCCGCTACCAAATCTTACGGCAAAAAAGGTGAAAAGATTGTTGCCATGAACCACGCCGCTATTGAACGCGGTATTGACGGCTTCAAAAAGGTTGAAGTTCCCGCCGATTGGAAAACCGCTGTGGACACCGCCAAAGAAGAAGCTGTTTTGGAAGGTAACGATGCTCTCATTGATTACGCCAAAAAAGTGCTTATTCCCGTTAACGCTCAAAAGGGTGACACCTTGCCCGTTTCTACCTTTGTAGACATGGCAGACGGTACTGTACCTCTGGGCTCCTCTGCTTTGGAAAAACGCGGTATTGCCGTTGACGTTCCCACTTGGGTTGCCGACAACTGCATTCAATGTAACTTCTGCTCTTACGTTTGCCCCCACGCCGTTATTCGTCCCGTTGCCTTGACCGAAGAAGAAGCCGCCAACGCTCCTGCCGGCATGGTAACCAAAGACATGACCGGTGTTCCCGGCATGAAGTTCGCCATGACCGTTTCGGTTCTTGACTGTACCGGTTGCGGTGTTTGTGCACAAGTTTGCCCCGGCAAGAAGGGCGAAAAAGCTTTGGTGATGAACGCTTTGGATACTCAAATCACCAAACAACAAGAATTTGCTTACGGTCAAAAACTGCCCAAGAAAGAAGCAGTTGCCGCTAAATTTGCCGATACTACCGTTAAGGGTAGCCAATTCTGCCAACCCCTGCTTGAGTTCTCGGGTGCTTGCGCCGGTTGCGGTGAAACTCCCTATGCCAAATTGGCAACTCAATTGTTCGGTGACAGAATGTATATTGCCAATGCCACCGGTTGCTCCTCTATTTGGGGTGGTTCCGCTCCCTCTACTCCCTACACCGTAAATGCCGAAGGAAAAGGTCCCGCTTGGGCCAACTCTTTGTTCGAAGACAACGCCGAATACGGTTACGGTATGATGTTGGCCAACAAGACCTTGCGTGAACGCTTGGCCAAAAACGTTGCCCAATTGGTAGAATGCAGCAAAGCCGACGCTGTCAAAACCGCCGCACAAGCTTGGCTTGACACCATGGACGACGGCAAAACCAACGCCGTTGCCACCAACGAACTGAAAGCCGCCTTGGCCGCCAATCCCTGCGGTTGCGACGCTTACAAATTCGTTACCGAAAATGCCGACTATCTGGCCAAGAAATCCATCTGGATTCTCGGCGGTGACGGTTGGGCATACGACATTGGTTTCGGTGGTTTGGACCACGTTTTGGCTTCCAACGAAGACGTAAACATCTTGGTATTCGACACCGAAGTATACTCCAACACCGGTGGTCAAGCTTCTAAATCCACTCCTACCGGCGCTGTGGCTCAATTCGCCGCCGCAGGTATGGGCGTGAAGAAAAAAGACCTGGCCGCTATCGCCATGAGCTACGGTTACGTATATGTTGCCCAAGTTGCTATGGGTGCTGACATGAACCAATGCTTAAAAGCCTTCCACGAAGCAGAAAGCTATCATGGTCCTTCCATCATCATTGCTTATGCTCCCTGTATCAACCACGGTATCCGCGGCGGTATGGGTGTAAGCCAATTGGAAGAAAAGAAAGCAGTTGCCGCCGGTTACTGGCACAACTTCCGCTTTGACCCCCGCAAGGCCGCTCAAGGCGAAAATCCCTTTACCTTGGATTCCAAAGAACCCACCGAATCCTACGGCGACTTTATCCGTGGCGAAGTACGTTACACCGCTCTGGAACGTGCCTTCCCCGAACGCGCCGCTAAATTGTTCGAAACCGCTGAAGCCGAAGCCAAAGCCAAATACGAACAATTGGTAAAACGCAACGAGAAATAATTTCTCTCAATAACCCAAAACCCAAGTGTCAGTTTTGACGCTTGGGTTTTTCTTTTTTCATGGCGGGGGAATGAGGGCATTTGCCACGCCGTCGGAACAAGGCTACGCAACTGCGTTTCCACCTGCGGTGAAAACTTGCGTGCTCCGCTGTTCCTCCTTTTCCCCAAAAAACTCTGTTTTTCGGGGCCCCCTTTTTTTGTACTGCCTCGCAATGACAAAGACGGGGAGTGTGGTTGGGTAATACCGTAAGATTGTTTAAGTGAAAAACTTCATTTTATTTTATTGCAACCACATTTTCCGATTCTGTCATTGCGAGGCGGCATTCAGCCGCCGTGGCAATCCGGCTCCTCCCGGCGGGGGTAAAAAAATCCCCCACCGCTTTTGCGGCAGGGGAAGGGGTTACAGGGCGGTCATCAGTTCAGCAACCATTTCCATTTTTAAATTGTCCCGCACGTCGGGGTTACATAGAATTCGTTCAATGCCCTCCAAAATGGATTGTTGGGCGGTTTTCTTTGGCGCCAACTCCATGGCCATTTTCTCATAAAAGCTGAGCAACTGTTGATGGGTGGTTTCCCGGCTTTTGATGGCGGCGGCAATGGCTTGTGCCTTTTCCGCACCGGCAATATCCCCCGGACCGGTGGAAGTCAGCTCTTTGAGTTGGGTGAGTGCTTCGGTGTAGAATCCGTCGTTTTGCGCATCCAAAATCTTCTCAATTTGCCCCATGCAATAGGCGAAGGTGTATTTTTCTTCTGCCGCAGGAGCGGTGGTTTTGGGTTGCTTTTGAACCGTTTCTTGCTTTTTATTTTCTGACATAATTTCGTCCTCCGTTTTTGTGTTCGGCGGACACGCAAGGCAAATGGTGGTTTCATCCACGAAGCGTGCCCTGCCGTTTTTCACCAGACCTTTTGCCCGTTTGGGGTAGGTCGCTTCATAGGTGTTTCCCAGTTCATCCACAACAATGATGTTTTTTTCTATGGGTGTCATCCCCTTTGCTGTAAAATATTCTGTTGTTTGTAAAGCCGTTTTTTATGATGGGTGCCGTCCCCGTTTACAGGTTTAGTGTATCATACACCGACCAAAAAAGCAAGAAAAAAAGGGCGATTGCTCGCCCTATCTGTTATAAATTCTCAATCCAGACCTTCACCAAATCAATCCAACCGGCACATTCCGGTTGCAGGCACAAGCCGTTTTCCATGGCGGTTTGCTCGGTGGCAAGGGAAAGTCCGTGCAATCCGTGGGGATACAAATGAAATTCGCAGGGTACTTCGGCTTGTTTCATGGCGCTGACAAACAGCAGGGAGTTTTGGGGCGGCACGCAGGTGTCGTCAAAGGTATGCCAGATAAAAGTCTTGGGGGTATACTCGGTGACCTTGTGCTCCAACGACATAGCCTTCCACAAGTCGGGGTCGGGGTTTTCCCCAAGTAACGCTTCGAAGGAACCGATGTTACGATGCTCGCCCGAGGTAATGACAGGATAACACAAAATCAGTCCGTTGGGCTTAATTTCTTCGGGAGTGGCGCCGATGGATTCGGCAAGCCACGGTTCCTGCCAAGTGGTGCCAAGGTGCGCCGCCAAATGCCCCCCTGCGGAGCAACCAAGCACCAAAATTTTGTCTTCTTGAATGAACCATTCCTTTGCGTGGTCACGCAAAAAGCCAACCGCCCATGCTGCCTCTTGCAATTGGGTGGGGTAACGGTGAGGGGCGACCGAATAGGTCAGCACCGCCGCGTGACAACCCATGGCAAGAAAGGGGAGAGCCAACGGCTCGCTTTCTCGCTGGGAAACCCCGCCGTATCCCCCACCGGGACAAATGAGCACCATGGGGCGGGACTTAATCATCAAATCCTGCGGAGTGTCTTGTATATATACCGTTACGTTGCCGTCGGGAAACCGTTCCCGCGGCAGGTCATAGGTTTGACACAGCATATTTTTCGCTCATCCTTTCTTATGAAACAAGCGGAGTCATGGTCTGCCACAACTCCGCTTCCAACGTCGGTCTTGGCAAATTCGGCGTTTGGTCAGCCGATTAGGATTTCTTTGCCATTTTTTCTTGCAAAGAGAACTTTTCCCGTGCGGCCTTTTGCAACCGTTCTCGCCGTTTTTGCACCTGCTTATTATAGATCACCGCGCCAACCACCAGTAACACCACCAGCACCAAAATGATATACATCCATACGCTGCCTTCGTTTTGCTTCAGGTTTTTCCAGTAGTTGTCCATTACGGTCTGCACCCCCGGCCCCAAGTACCGATACTCTTCCATATGACCGGTGTCAGCAGGGTACAAGCTGGGAAGATCGGCATAGTCGTAATCTTCACGGTCGGTTATGTTTTTCAGCGGACTGGAATATCCGGTGTAGTTTGCGTTGGTAACCCCCGCCTCATAACTGCACATAAAGTTAATGTAGGCTTCGGCGGCAAATTTGTTTTGGCAACCCTTGGGGACACACATAGCATCCAAATACTTGTTGGTGGTTTGCCCTTGGATAAAGCCGCATTCCAGGTTGACCCCGTCTGCCGCTTCTTCCTGCATGACCAAAAAGTCACCGTAATAGCAGGGAGCAATGTAAGCTTCGCCGTTTTGCATTTTGTCAAAAATTTCGTCGGTTACGTAAGACTGCACCAAGGGCTTTTGGGCGACCAGATCTTGATACGCCTCTTCCCATTCCCCGGCATCGGTGGTGTTTAAGCTAAACCCATTTTTGGCAAGGGCAATGGCAAAGGTGTCTCGGGGATTGTTAAACATGAGGATCTTACCCTTGTACGTTTCGTCCCACAGCACGTCCCATTTGTTGACCTTGGCGGCATCTACGTGGTCGGTGTTGTACACCAGCACCAGGTAACCCCACATATAGGGCACGCTGTACTCCCCTGTGGGGTCGTACTGCCAACTGTCGTCTTTAAATTGGTCATCAATATTTTGGTAATTGGGAATGTTGGCAAAATCCAACTTTTCCAACAGATCTTCTTTGATCATGCGGTCGATCATGTAGTCGGAGGGAATGACAATATCATACTCAGCACCACCCGCCACCAACTTTTGGTACATGACCTCGTTGTTTTCATAGGTGGTGTAGTTGACCGTGATTTCTCGGCCGTAGGTCTGCTTATACCACTGTTCAAAAGCGGCATTCACATCCAAGCTTTGGTCCTCTTCCCCGATTTCCATATACACGCCCCAGTTGTACACGTTGAGCACTTCTGGTTGCAGATCGGTAGCGGTGTCGGTTTGGGTCCCCGCAGAACAACCGCCAAACAAACTCAAGATTAACAAGAGGCATAAAAGTAAGGAAACGCGTTTCATCGCAAAGCTCCTTTCTTTTTGCCTTTTTTCTCGTTGCGCCCTTCTTGCCAGTTGATCAGCACCAGCAACAAAAGCACGCCCACAAACATAATGGTGGACAAGGCGTTAATGTCGGGTTTCACCGGTTTTTTGGTCATGGAGTAAATATGCAACGGCAAGGTGGAAAAAGACGGTCCCGCCGTAAATACGCTAATGACGAAATCGTCTACCGACAGGGTAAACGCCATCATAAACCCGGTCAAAATCCCTGACCAAATAGAAGGAAGCACCACCTTGAAAAAGGATTTAAAGGGGGTGCACCCCAGATCCTGGGCCGCTTCGGACAGGTGCACGTCTACCTTTGACAACACCGGTTGCACCGACAAGATCACGTAAGGCAAGCTAAAGGTAATATGAGCAATCAGCAATGTCCAAAAGCCCAGCACCGAACTGGAACGGAACAAACTGCCCGCAAATACGAACAAAAGCAACATGGACACACCGGTTACAATGTCGGGATTCATCATGGGCAAATTGGTAACCGTATTGATTGCCTTGCGTTGCCACCGTTTCATGCCGCTGATTCCCACCGCCGCCGCAGTGCCCAACACGGTAGAAATCACCGCCGACACCGCCGCCAACAACAGGGTGTTGTACAGCGACTGCATAACCTCGTCGTTTTGGAACAAGGCTTGGTACCACCGCAAAGAAAATCCCGTAAAATGGCTGGTGGAATTGCCGTCGTTAAACGAAAAGAAAATGAGCACCAAAATCGGGGCGTACATCACCAAAAATACCCCGATCAAATATAATTTGGACAAAGAGGAAAGTCGTTTCATACGATCATCGCCTCCTCATCCCCATCGGAAAACCGATTCATTACCAACATACACACCAAGATCATGACCATAAGGATCAAAGACATGGTAGCGCCTACGTTGTAGTTGGCTTCGCCGGTAAAGGTAAATTCAATAATGTCCCCCACCAACGCCATATTGCCACCCAGTTTGGTGGAAATATAAAAGGTGCTTACCGACGGCACAAATACCATGGTAATACCCGAAACAATCCCCGGCAAACTCAAAGGGAAAATAACCCGACGAAACGTTTGCCAAAAATTGCCGCCCAAATCGCGCGAAGCCTCTAACACGGGGGTGTCGATTCGGCTCATAACGTTGTAAATGGGCAAAATCATGTAGGGAATAAAGTTGTAAACCATACCTGCAACCACGGCGCCTTGGGTGTTGATCATATGCATGGGGGGCAGACCCATCCATTCCAAAATGCTGTTAATCAAACCGGTGTCTTCTAAAATTTTCATAAGAGCATAGGTACGCAACAGCAGGTTAATCCACATAGGCAACATAACCAGCATCATCATAAACCGTTGCGCTCGAGGGGACAAACGAGAAATGATGTACGCCAAGGGGTAGGCAATCACCAAACAAATGATGGTAGACAAAGCACCCAACCAAATTGACAACACAAAGGTGTGGGAAAAATTGGAAATGTCGCTGAAGTTTTGCAAGGTAAAGGCACCGCTTGCATCGGTAAAAGCATAATACAGCACCATGCACAAAGGCACAATGATAAAAATCGCCGCCCAAACAATATAGGGCGCGGCCAACAAACGTTGTCCCAAACCACGACGTTTAGTCAACCCGATCCTCGCCTCCTTCTGTACCTTCCTCTTCCTCAGACAAATCATAAGCGGGGTCGTCGATATAGTCCATTTCATTACTAAACGAGCTGTAATCCCCAAACATACCGGAATACTCGGATTTTTGCATAATATGAATATCTTCGGGGCCAATCACCATGCCTATGTGATCCCCTTCTTTAATACAAGCGGTGGTTTGGATCATCCATTTGAAGCCCTTGATATCTACGATCACCTCGTAGTGCACCCCTTTAAAGGTAGAGCCGGTTACCACACCAGACAGCATGCCGTCTTGGGGAGCGGTGACCTTAATATCTTCGGGACGAATGACCACGTCAACAGGGGTGTTTTCTCCAAAACCGCCGTCGACACACACAAATTCTTTGCCCGCCAAACGGCACAAGCCGTCGCGAAGCATAACCCCGTCCAAAATATTACTTTCCCCTATAAAATCGGCAACAAATGCGTTTTGGGGTTCGTTGTAAATGTCTTGGGGCGTACCGATTTGTTGAATCTTACCGTTGTCCATAACCACCACACGGTCAGACATGGACAAGGCTTCTTCTTGGTCGTGGGTAACAAATACAAAGGTAATGCCCAGGCTTTGCTGAATATTTTTCAGTTCCACCTGCATATCTTTTCGCAATTTCAGGTCAAGTGCCGCCAACGGCTCGTCCAACAACAACACCTTGGGACGGGTCACCACCGCACGGGCAATTGCCACCCGTTGCTGTTGACCACCCGACAGCGCGGCGATCTTGCGCTTTTCAAATCCGCGCAAATTCACCAGCGCCAAGGCTTCCTCTACCCGATCGCACAACTCGGCTTCGGGTACCTTTCGCACCCGCAGACCAAAGGCGATGTTTTCGTATACGTTTAAATGAGGAAACAACGCGTACCGTTGGAAAATGGTAGACACCTGCCGTTTGTGGGCGGGTACCCCATTGATACATTGACCATCAAAATAAGCCCTGCCTTCCATGGGTTCCACAAAACCACCCAAAATTCTCAGGGTAGTTGTTTTGCCGCAACCCGACGGTCCTAACAGGGTTATAAATTCTCCGTCTTTGATATCCAGCGAAATTTGATCCAAAATGGTTTCACCGTCAAAGGCGACCGAAATATTCTCCAGCGAAATGATATTTTCGGACATGTATGCATCCCTTTCCTTGCCTACAAAATAATATAACCATACTATACTGTTTTTCCCCCGTTTTGTCAAGAAGTTTCCCCCGCTCGGCGGGTTTTTTTTCGTCAAAATTCCCCCTCCTTCCACAAGAAACGCCATTCCTTTTGTATCTAAGCCTGTCTCATTCTCTTTTTTTCGCAGTTTTTAAGGCATATGATAAGAAAAAACACAAAAGGAGGTTCGATCTATGCCACTGCAGATTCAATCCGACGGACAAACCGTCACCGCTTATTTGGCGGGCGAAATCGATCATCACGAAGCCGTCTCCATGCGCCAAGCCATAGACGCCCAACTCATGGGCGGCGACGTGAAATTGTTGGTCATGGATTTTACCGACGTCACCTTTATGGACAGTTCGGGCATCGGCTTGGTCATGGGGCGCTACCGTCAAATCCGCTACAACGAAGGAGAATTGCATATCGTCAATCCCTCCCCCCACATTTATAAGGTCATGCGGATCGCCGGTCTGGAACGATTGGCGGTCATTCACAAAACCACGCCCGCAAGGAGGGAATTGCCATGATGCAAAAATCGGTCAATCAAACCAAAATCACCCTGCTGTCCCGCTCGGTCAACGAAGGCTATGCCCGTGTGGCGGTGGCGGCATTTGCCGCCCAGTTCGACCCCACAGTAGAAGAGCTGGGTGACATAAAAACCGCCGTGTCCGAAGCGGTCACCAACTGCATTGTTCATGCCTACGGCAACACCATAGGGCCTATTTACATAACCGTAGACCTGTTCGAGGACAAGCGGGTACGCATTAAAATACGGGACAAAGGGTGCGGAATCGAAAACGTAGCAAAGGCCATGGAGCCGCTGTACACCACCGGAGGCGCCGAGCGGTCGGGATTGGGATTTTCGGTTATGCAAAGCTTTACCGACAGCCTGCGGGTACGCTCCACCCCCGGCAAAGGAACCACCGTCACCATGGAAAAGGTGATCAAGAC
Source organism: Clostridia bacterium (assembly GCA_017556785.1). GTDB lineage: Bacteria > Bacillota > Clostridia > Oscillospirales > Acutalibacteraceae > UMGS1484. Next base: position 27,236 of record JAFYMD010000034.1, read on the forward strand.
CCGATGAACACCCCCACGGCATGCTACCAACAATTGGTAGAACAAAATCTGGGGTTGGTGCACACCTGCTGTCACCGATTGCAGGGCAAGGGAATCGACTACGACGACCTGTACGGCGCAGGCTGTTTGGGACTGTGCAAAGCCGCCCAAGGATTTGACCGCGAGCGGGGCGTTTGCTTTTCCACCTACGCAGTACCGGTAATCTTGGGGGAAATTCGCCGCCTGTTTCGCGACGGCGGCAGTATCAAGATCAGCCGCACCATAAAAGAACGCATGATGCAGATCAATCGCATTACCCCCACCCTGACCGAGCAATTGGGACGGCAACCCACCGTGGGAGAATTGGCCGACGCCTTGTCCTTGACTAGAGAGCAGGTGACCGAAGCGGTATGCGCCGCCCGCCCTGTTTTGTCCCTTACCGTAACCACCGACGAGGAGGAAGACGGGCAATGGGATCTGCCCGTAGACAGTTGTGAAGATGCGCTGTGTGAACAAGATGCCCTGCAAACAGGCTACCAAACCCTTTGCGAGACCGATCGGGAGCTGATTCGCTTGCGGTATTTTGAGGGGAAGACACAGACGGTTACCGCCGGGATTTTGGGCATGACCCAGGTACAGGTCTCTCACCGCGAACGCAAGATCCTTCAGGACCTTCGCCGCATTTTGACGTAGAACAAAAGAAACAAGAATCATTTTAAAATCGGTAAAGTGTCTTGCAACAATTCAATATACAAGGCACCTTTTTATTGTGCAAATCCTGCGGATTTGGACTTTCGATTGTTTCTTTTTAGTCGGTTTTCCTCCCTCTCGGCGTGCGTCGGAACAAGGCTCCGCCACAGCGTTTCCCCATGCGGGGAAAACTTGTGTGCTACGCTGTTCCTCCTTTTCCCCAAAAAGCGTTGCTTTTCGGGGGCCCCGTTTTGTTTTGCCACCGGTGGTGCTCAGGCTCGTTACCCGCCACGCTTGACCAACTATTGTTTCCTCTCAAGCGATGTGCGGACGCATTTTGACGTAGAACAAAAGCGAGGGCTTTTATATGTGTTTGGCAAAGTACCTTGGGCTACCCGAGGTGCTTTGTTTTGGTTTCATAAACAAAGCACTAAAAGGCAACACAACCTGTCCGGCTCCCTTGTGTAAAGGGTAACGAGCCCGACCGCCGCCGGTGGCGGATGAAGGGAGAGAAAAACGGGTTCCCTGAAAAGCGGTGCTTTTTAGGGAGAGGAGAAACAACGAAGCATATGAGTTTTCGCAAAGTCGAAAACGATATC
>JAFYMD010000035.1 GCA_017556785.1 Clostridia bacterium
AGCCTACGTTTACTTTACCTTCGATGGTGATGGTAGAGCCAGCAGTCATGATTACGTATTAGCCGCCTTCTGCATTTACTACGTTGTTAGCAGCTTCGATATCGCCACCGGTGGTGAATACAGCGTAAGCGGTAGCAGCGTTTTTACCAGTCAAGGTGCTGTTGATAACTTTAGCATAACCATTGTTGGTAGCAGCTACGCAAGTTGCGGGAGCAGTGCCTACAACAACGCCGGGATCAACAGTGATGGTGCAGTTGTCAATCAAAGCATCAGATTCAGCAATTTCGAAAGCAATACCAGTGGTGTTGAAGGTAGCATCTTTTACAACAACGTCAGCATTTACAGCTTGGATACCAGCTTTGCAGGTGTAGGTACCGCCATATACGTTGATCTTAGCAGTGCCGTCGAAACCGTTCATGTTGATTACAAAGCTGTCAGCAGCAGTGTAGGTAACATTGTTCAAAGTGATGTTAACGTCGGTAGCGGTGTCACGAACTTTGATCATAGCGCCATTGTCTACGTTGCCGGTGAAGTTACCACCATTGATAGTAACGTCAGCAGCACCAGCAATGTTTACCAAACCATAGGTACCAACTTTAACATCGTAACCGTTGGCATTGATGGTCAAGGTAGAGCCATCTTCCATGTCGAAGGGACGACCGGCAGTAGCGGAAGCATCCAAATCGGCTTGCAATTCGATGGTAACGTCACCAGTTACGGTGATGGTTTCGTCGATAGCAATGTCAGCAGTAACAGTTACGTTTTTGCCGGCACCCAAAGCAGCAGCCAAGTCAGCTTCGGTAGCTACAGCAGCGCCGAAGGTAGCTTCTTGGTCGTAGTTGGGATTGTTGTTGCCGTCAACTTCGTAAGGTACTTGAGTTGCCAAGATGTTGATATCGAAGGAGCATTGAGCAGCTTGATATTCGTTACCGGCAGATTCTTGCATTTTGATAACCAATTTTACGGGAGTTTCTTCGCCGGGAAGCAAAACGCCGTCATCGGTAATGCCGAAGTTGTCCATTTCGTTCAATTCGGCCAAGGTGCCGAGCAGGGTGCCGTCGATAACGGAAGAACCGTTAGCGTCAACTTCACCGGTGTAAACGCCGGCATAAACGTCCAGAACTTCAGCGATGTTAGCTTCGCCTTCATATTGCAAGTTAGCAATAGAGAAGCTATACTTCAGAGCCAAAGTACCAACGTTTTTCAAAGTGGTAGCGGCGGCTTCACTGTAGCCGGGTTCCCACAGTTCGGAAACGCTGAACAATTTGGTGTCGGAACCGAGTTCAATGTCCAAGGTACCGGCTTTGATCACGTTGCCTTTGATGAATTCGCCATCGGTAAACCAAGCAAAAGTAGTACCGATCAGCATGGTGCAGCAAACCAACAGAGCAAGCAAGCTGCTGATAAGAGCACGTTTGGTGGTCTTGCGATTTGTCATTGTAAATTACCTCCTTATAAATTTTTTTGAAAAATGACAAATATGTAAACCGTATTGCTACGGTCTGCACCGAAAAAAGGGGTCGACGATTCGCAGAGTTCTACACTCTGTGACAATTAGCACACAAAGGAGTCGAGCTTATTCATGTTGGCACGCTTTAGCTCCATCGACGGATGAACGTATCGTTCTAACGTGACCGAAGGGTTGGAATGGCCAAGAATCTCGCTTAGACATTTAATTTCAAAATCCACCTCAGCACAACGAGTAGCAAACGTATGGCGTAAGGTATGAAAATGTACGTTTTGCAACCGGCATTCATCAGCACATTTTGAAAAATGGTATTGCAATACACGAGGCTCCACGTAACAATCTTCCCGTCCGGTCAATACGAATGCATCGGGAGTTTCACAACGTAGTTCCGTCAACAGAGCGATTATTGTCTCCGTAAGCGGTATGCTCCGTATAGAAGAATAACTTTTGGGTGTGTCAATCACTACTTTTGTGCCGGACGGAATTAGTGAATCGTAATTTTCCACACGCTGCACGGTGGAGTCCACACGAATAATTCGCTCTTCCAAAGAAACGTTTTTCCAACGTAATCCACAAACCTCACCTATGCGCATTCCGGTGAATAAAGATAATAAAATCGCTATATGATATCGGTTAAGATCTTGCAATAAATATTCGACCAACCGTTTTTGCTCCACTTTGCTTAGTATACGAATTTCTTTTTTTGCCACTTTGGGACTTTCAATTTCTGCGGAAACAATAACGTCGGCTATCGTTTCAACGTAGCGTATAACCGATTTCAGCACAGTTAAAATATCTTTTACCGATTTATCCGAGAGCCGCTTTTCATCGATAAGGCGGCGTTTGAATTTCTGGACAAGCGCGGTATCGATTTCTTCGATTCGTACTCCGCCGAAGTATGGCAAAATATGCTTATTCATTATTCCTTGGTATTTGGAATAGGTAGAAATTTTCACATTATCACCATAATGATCGAGCCATTGTCGGCAAAAGCAACCGAAGTCACGGAACAAATCATTATGTTTGGTTTTTGAGGGGAAACATAGGTTGAACGACGTTTTACGGCAAAACTTTACTAAATTCAATATGCTGTTTTTCTTTTCCATTGTTGATACTCCTTAAAATTTGAATTTTGTATGAAATTATAAGAAAAATTAAGAAATAAAGTAGGAAAAACTTTGAAAATACACTTGCTTTTTGAAAATGTATGTGCTATACTCAATTCACAGAGTGTAGAACTCTGCGAATCGTCGACCATTTTTTTCGGTGCAAACCGTAGCAATACGGTTTACATATTTGTCATTTTTTCAAAAAAATTTATAAGGAGGTAATTTACAATGACAAATCGCAAGACCACGAAACGTGCTCTTATCAGCAGCTTGCTTGCTCTGTTGGTTTGCTGCACCATGCTGGTCGGTACTACCTTTGCTTGGTTTACCGATGGCGAATTCATCAAAGGAAATATGATCAAAGCCGGTACTTTGGACATCGAATTGGACAAAGAAGTCGCTTTGTTCTCCATTTCCAACAAATGGGAACCCGGTTACACCGAATACGCTTCTGACACCTTGAAGAATATCGGTAACTTGGCTCTGAAGTACACCTTCTCTATCGAAAACTTGGTAGAAACCGATGGTTTGTACAACAATGTTGACAGCGACGGTATTGCTAACGACGCTGCTGACGGTTCTCGTTTGGCTGAAGTTTTGGAAGTTTATGTTGGTACTACTGCTGCTGACATGGTTCCTGCAAACTTCTTGGGCACTGTTGCCGATTTGGCCGCTTTGGATACTTTTGATATCAATGCTGATTTTGATACCAACGGTGCTATCCAATTCTTGCTGCCCGGCGAATCCAAAGACATCGAACTCATTATCCACATGATGGAAGAAGCTGGCAACGAATACATGAACGACGAAATCACCTTTGATATCGCTATCGTTGCTACTCAATACACCTACGAAGAAGACGAATGGGGCAATGCATACTACGATGAAGATGCTTTGTATCCCGCTGTTACTCCTATCGTAGCTACCGAAGATATGACCATTGACAATGTTAAAATTGACGTTGACGATTACGAAGGCGCAATGGACGCTATCGCTGTTGAAGCCGGCAACGTAACTATCAATGGCGGTAGCTTCAATGGTGGTACCACTCCCTTGGGTGGCGTAGGTAACACTGCTGTTTTTGCTACCGGCAACAGCACTGTGACCATCAACGATGGTTACTTCACTATTAATGGCTTGGCAGAAGGCGACACCGGTCACATTGACTTGATCTATGCTTCCGGTAATGCTAAAATCGAAATCAACGGTGGCTTCTTCGAAGGCGCCGACGATACCGTTTGGCTCTTGAACTGCAAAGATAACACCGGTGCTCGCATCACTGTTAACGCAGGTACCTTCGTGAACTGGAATCCCAAAACCGCCGAAACTGCTCCTGCAGGTAAAATCGAACTGAAAGTTAAAGGTACTGTAACTGAAGTTCCTCAAGACAACGGCGATATCTGGTACGTAGTTGCCTAATTACCTTCTTAGGTTACTTTAAGTAATTGCAAGCTTACTTAAATCTTCAAAAGCCACGGGGCAACCCGTGGCTTTATCCTTTTATTGAATTCTTTTTTGTTTTGTTCCATTTTCAACTTGACAACAACCACAACTTATGGTATACTCAAGTCAATGAAAGCACAATTTCTTGACGGTTCAACGGGGAGCACCTCGGTAGGATTGTTGCTTAGTATTTTGCCGACCGTCTGGGCAGCCTGAAACGTCTTGTTTCTGCGCTGTCTTTTTTATTTCGTACGGTCAAAGGAGAGAACGTTTATGGTAGCAGAACAATGGAAAAACTTCAAGCCGGGCATTTGGCAAGAGGAAATCAACGTACGCAACTTTATACAACTGAATTATACTCCTTACACCGGAGATGAATCTTTTTTGGCCGATGCCACCCCCCGTACCAAAGAATTGATGGGCAAATTGCAGGAGTTGTTTCGCAAGGAGCAGGAAGCCGGCGGCGTGTTGGACATTGACACGGTACACGCTTCCTCTTTGTGCAATTACGGTCCCGGCTATTTGGACAAAGAAAAAGAACTGATCGTCGGTCTGCAAACCGATGCTCCCTTGCGCCGAGGAGTCAATCCTTTTGGCGGGATCAACATGACCCGCAAGGCTTGCAAAGCCTACGGCTACACCCTTTCGGACAAATTGGAGCAAGAGTTTAAATATCGCACCACCCACAATGACGGCGTTTTTCGTGTGTATAACAAAGATATACGCGCCGCTCGTCATGCGGGGATCATAACCGGTCTGCCCGATGCCTACGGAAGAGGACGAATCATAGGGGACTACCGTCGCGTGGCCTTGTACGGTGTTGACCGACTGGTCGAACAAAAGCAAAAAGATCAAGAAAAATTGGCAGAACAATTCCAAGATGCGGATTCGATTCGCAGTTTGGAGGAGTTATACCAACAAATTCACTTTTTGAAATTGTTGAAAGAAATGGCCAATTTTTACGGTTACGACATTTCCAAGCCTGCCGCCAACGCAAAAGAAGCGGTACAATGGTTGTATTTTGCTTATTTGGGCGCCATAAAAGAACAAAACGGTGCGGCTATGAGTTTGGGACGGGTAAGCACCTTTTTGGATATTTATTTTGAACGTGATCTTGCCGCAGGAATCTTAACCGAAACCGACGTGCAGGAACTTATGGACGATTTTGTTATGAAACTACGCATGGCACGGCATTTGCGTACGCCGGAATACAACGAATTGTTTGCGGGCGATCCCATGTGGATTACCGAAGCAGTAGGCGGTATGGGAGAAGACGGACGTCCGTTAGTAACCAAAAACTCATTTCGTGTATTGCACACCTTGTATACCTTGGGCTCTTCGCCCGAACCAAACCTAACGGTTTTGTGGTCCACTCGGTTACCCAAAGCGTTTAAACGCTATGCCGCCAAGGTTTCTTGCGAGACCCATGCCATACAATACGAAAGCGACGACACCATGCGCCCGATGTTTGGTGACGATTACGCCATAGCCTGCTGTGTTTCTGCCATGCGGGTTGGCAAAGATATGCAGTTTTTCGGGGCACGTGCCAATTTGCCCAAATTGTTGCTAATGAGTTTAAACGGCGGTCGAGATGAAAAAACAGGGGAACAGGTAGGACCGTACGGCGCGCCTTACGAAGGAGAATATTTGGATTACAATCGGGTCACCGAGTTAATGAATATTTACCGTCCGTGGCTTGCCAAAACCTACGTAACCGCCATGAATATGATTCATTACATGCATGACAAATACGCCTATGAAAAATTGCAAATGGCATTACACGACACAAACGTACACCGATTCATGGCATTTGGCATTGCCGGGTTGTCGGTTCTTGCTGACTCCTTGTCTGCCATAAAATATGCCAAGGTGCGGGTGATTCGCGATGAAACCGGTCTGATCAAGGATTTTGAGGTAGAGGGGGACTTCCCCGCCTACGGCAATGACGACGATCGCGTAGACTTCATTGCCAAAGAACAAACCCAACTGTTTTTCGAAGAGTTGAAAAAAATCCCTACCTATCGCAATGCAGAACACACCTTGTCCATTTTGACCATTACGTCTAACGTAGTATACGGCAAAAAGACCGGAGCGACTCCCGATGGACGCAAGGCGGGCGAGCCCTTTGCTCCCGGTGCCAATCCCATGCACAATCGCGACAAAAAAGGCGCCTTGGCAAGTTTAAACTCGGTTGCCAAACTGTCCTACCACACCTGCAAAGATGGGATTTCCAACACCTTTTCCATTGTTCCCGAGGCTTTGGGACACGATGATGAAACACGTTACCAAAACTTGGCTTCGATTTTAGACGGATATTTTACCAAAGGCGCACAACACCTTAACGTAAACGTAATGAATCGCCAATTGTTGTTAGATGCTATGGAGCATCCCGAGCAATATCCCAACTTGACCATTCGGGTTTCGGGATATGCGGTAAACTTCCATAAACTTTCCAAAGAACAACAAAAAGAAGTGATTGCTCGCA
>JAFYMD010000036.1 GCA_017556785.1 Clostridia bacterium
AGTCTCCCTCTTCTGGTGGCAATTTTGTATAAAGAATCAATGGTATGGAGTTTTCTCGTCCCCTTGTTGATTGCGGCTTTGGTGGGAGGAGGCCTCATGCTGCTTTGCAAACCGCAGAATCGCAAGATCTATGCCAGGGACGGTTTTGTGATCGTTGCTTTGGCTTGGGTACTGGTGTCGTTGATTGGCTCCATTCCCTTTTATATGGGAGGAGCGGTGTCCAGCTTTGTGGATGCCTTTTTTGAGACGGTCAGTGGATTTACCACCACCGGTGCCTCGATCTTGACCGAAATTGAATCCCTGCCCCGGGGCATTTTGTTTTGGCGCAGTTCTACCCATTGGTTGGGGGGCATGGGTATTTTGGTGTTGGCGTTGGCTTTGTTCCCCTCCATCGGCGAGCGGGCACAAAACCTCATGGCCGCCGAATCCCCCGGCCCGACCTCGGAAAAGTTGACCTCACGCATTTCTACTTCTTCCAAGATTCTGTACGTGATCTACATGATACTGACCGTATTGATGGTAGGCGCTTTGCTGTGCACCGGCATGAATCTTTACGACAGCGTGGTAAACACCCTTGCCACCGCAGGTACCGGTGGTTTTTCGGTACTGAATAACAGTATTGCAGGGTACAACAACCTTGCCGCCGAAGTTGTAATCACGGTATTTACCGCCTTGTTTGGTATCAATTTCACCGTGTTTTTCATGTTGATTACCCGCCAATTTACCAAAGCCTTTCGCAACACCGAATTTGTTGTTTACCTTTCGGTCATTTTAATTTCTATTGGACTGGTGGCTACCAACGTCTACTCAATATACCAATCCTTTGGGCAAGCATTACGCCACGCCTCGTTTAACGTGGTCACCGTAATTACCACCACGGGGTTTTCTTCCACCGACTTTGCCACGTGGCCGCAATTCAGCCAGCTGATTTTGGTGGGCCTTATGATCATAGGTGCGTGCGCCGGTTCTACCGGTGGCGGGATCAAGGTTTCGCGCATGATTCTTTTGGGCAAAGCTGTCACTCGTGAAGTTCGTCGCATGATCACCCCCAAACGAATCAGCGTAATCAAAATGAACGGCAAACCCATACCCGAGTCCACCATTACCAACACCGCCGTATTCGGTATGTTGTATTTTTTGATTGCGGTGGGAGCTATGTTGATTATATCCATCGACAATTTTGACTTTTTAACCAACACCACCTCGGTAATCTCCTGCCTAAGCAACATAGGCCCTGCTTTGGGATCGGTAGCAGGCCCCACAGGGAATTACAACGCATTTTCCGACTTGAGTAAGATCGTACTGTCCTTGTGCATGATCATAGGACGGTTAGAGATCTTCCCCTTGGTTGTACTATGTTACCCTGCCGCATGGAAAGGAACCGTGGCAAAAAAATAATTCACAGATTCCAAAAAAATAGATTGCAACAATCGGATTTTTGTGGTAAACTATATTTGTATATGAATTTTTGAAAGGATGATCACTAACATGACCACCAACAAAACTCTGTTAAAGTGGATCGATGAAAAAATCGATCTGGTCAAACCCGACAAAGTTGTCTGGATTGACGGCAGCCAAGAACAAATTGATGCCTTGCGTGCAGAAGCCTGCGCCACCGGCGAACTGGAAAAACTCAACGAAGAACTGTTGCCCGATTGCTATCTGCACAGAACCAAACCCAACGACGTTGCTCGTGTAGAAGACCGCACCTTTATCTGCTCTCGCAATAAAGAAGATGCAGGCCCCACCAACAACTGGTGTGACCCCAAAGAAATGTATCAAAAATTGGACGACATCGCTCGCGATTCTTACAAAGGTCGCACCATGTATATCATCCCCTACTCCATGGGCCCCATTGGTTCTCCTTTGGCTAAAATCGGTGTAGAACTGACCGACTCCATTTACGTTGTGCTGAACATGGTTATCATGACCCGTGTCGGCAAAGCTGTTTTGGACGTTTTGGGCGACAGCGATGACTGGGTACGTTGCTTCCATGCCAAATGCGACATCGACCCCGAAAAACGCTACATTTGCCAATTCCCCGAAGACAATGCCATTACCTCTGTTAACTCCGGTTACGGCGGTAACGTATTGCTGGGTAAAAAATGCTTTGCTTTGCGTATTGCTTCTTACCAAGGTTGGAAAGAAGGCTGGATGGCGGAACACATGCTGATCCTCGGTTTGGAAAACCCCCAAGGCGAAGTCAAATACATCGCCGCCGCTTTCCCCTCTGCTTGCGGTAAAACCAACTTGGCAATGTTGATTCCCCCCGAATATTTGAAAGAAAAAGGCTACAAAGTATGGACCGTTGGTGACGATATCGCCTGGATGCGCATCGGTGCAGACGGTCGTCTGTATGCCATCAACCCCGAAAACGGTTTCTTCGGTGTTGCCCCCGGCACCAACGAAAAATCCAACTTCAACGCCTTGGCTTCTACCCGCAAAGGCACCATTTTCACCAACGGTTTGCACAAAATGGACGACAACACCGTTTGGTGGGAAGGCCTTAACAAAGATTTGCCCGAAAATGCCATTGACTGGTTGGGCAATCCCTGGGATCCCGCTAAGTTCAACAAAGCAGACAAATCCACCTACGGCGCTCACCCCAACTCTCGCTTTACCGCTCCTGCCGAAAATTGCCCCTGCATTTCCGACGAATTCAACAAGGGCGAAGGTGTGCCCATCTCGGCTATCGTCTTCGGCGGTCGTCGTGCTAAATGCGCTCCCTTGGTATATCAATCCAAAGACTGGGAAAACGGTGTATTCGTAGGTTCCGCTATGGCTTCTGAAACCACCGCCGCCGCTGCCGGTGCTGTTGGTGTTACCCGTCGTGACCCCATGGCTATGCTGCCCTTCTGCGGCTACCACATGGGCGACTATTTCAAACATTGGTTGGAAATGGGTAAAAAATTGGGCGACAAAGCTCCCAAAATCTTCAACGTTAACTGGTTCCGTACCGACGATGAAGGCAACTTTGTATGGCCCGGCTTCGGCGATAACATCCGTGTTCTGAACTGGATTATCGACCGTTGCGAAGGCAAAGTAGATGCCGACGAAACCGCCATCGGTTACGTACCCAAGGCAGAAGACATTGACTTGACCGATTTGAAAGATTTCGATATCGAAACTCTTAAGAGCATTTTGGAAGTTAACAAAGACGTTTGGATGCAAGAAGCCGCCGAAATCGAAGAACATTACAAAAAGTTCGGCGACCGTTTGCCCGCAGAATTGAAAGCCCAATTGGAAGGCCTCAAAGCTCGCTTGGCTAACGCATAATTGAATCTAACGATAGCAAAAGCACCGAATCGACCGATTCGGTGCTTTCCTATTGATATACGGATTGCCACGCCGCTGTGCGGCTCGCAATGACAGGAGTGTTCGGTGCTTTTTAGCATGGCGACTTGAACCCGCCGAAAAATCATGCGTTTCGGCAGGTTCAAGTTACCATGCTTTGGCTATTTTTACGATTAGTAGAGTAAAAAAATGCCCATCCCACACTTTTTGGGTGGTGTGTTGTCCTTCGTTTTGTGGTAGGATTGGAATGAAAAGATATACTTTGTATATCTTTCCCCCTATCACAACACACTCCCAAGGGTTTTGCAAGGGTTGTGTGAATCGTTTTCCAAGGAGGAATTTTTATGGAAAAAAGAATTGTCAGTCTAATTCTGGTAATTATGATGATTGTCGGCGTTATGCCTTTATGGTCTGTGGCAGACGAATCTACCTTGATTACCACCGTTACCATTTCGTTGTCCGAGATGGCTCCTCAAGCAGGTGTTTCTCCCTATTTTCCAACGCTACTGGCAGTCAATGGGGACACGGCGTTAACCGACCGTATCACCTTTTATGCCGAATGGTACGAAAGCACCGACGAT
>JAFYMD010000037.1 GCA_017556785.1 Clostridia bacterium
CCATTGACCAAGGGGTCAAGCTGGTGATCGCCCACGGAGATGCCCCTCGGTTGGATCTGAAGCAACACCCGTTATATGAGGCCGACGAAATGGCTTATTTCAAGACCCATTACTACGGTGGGATTCGTAAATACCAATGGGCCACCGTGCCGTTGGCCTTGCATGGTGTGGTGGTACGCGCCGACGGCAGTCGGGTAACGGTCAATGTGGGAGAGGAAGAGGGCGATCCGCAATTTGTGATTACCGACCTGCTTCCCCACCTGAGTGCCGAACAAAACAAACGCACCTTGGCAGAGGGAATCAAAGGCGAAGAACTGAATCTGCTCATTGGCAGTCGCCCCTTTAACCAAGATGCTGAATCAGATATGGTCAAGCTGAACGTAATGCACATTTTGTTTGAAAAATACGGTATGACCGAAGCGGACTTTTTGTCGGCGGAATTGGAAGTGGTTCCTGCGGTCAAAGCGGTGGACGTGGGATTTGACCGTTCCATGATCGGTGGTTATGCTCACGACGACCGTGTGTGCGTTTACAGTGCCATTATGGCTACCATGGACGTAGCAATCCCCGATACTACCGTGGTGACGGTAGTTTGTGACAAAGAAGAAACCGGCTCCGACGGCAACACCGGACTGCAGTCACGGTTTGTGGAATATTTTATTGCCGATCTGGCCGATGCTATGGGCGGTGAGGCTCGTCGGGTGCTGTCGGCTTCGCGTTGCTTGTCGGCCGACGTCAATGCCGCGTTTGACCCCACCTTTGCCGACCCGTACGACAAACGCAATTCTTGTTACCTGAACTACGGCGCAGTCATTACCAAATATACCGGTGGGCGGGGCAAATACGACACCTCGGACGCTTCGGCGGAATTCATGGGAAGTATTCGCAACATGTTGGATCAAAACGATGTGGTATGGCAGACCGGCGAATTGGGCAAGGTGGACGCCGGTGGCGGCGGAACGGTTGCCAAGTACGTTGCCAACTTAAACGTAGACGTGATAGACCTGGGTGTACCGGTGTTGTGTATGCACGCACCGTTTGAAATTATTTCGAAACTTGACTTGTATATGACCTACAAAGCAATGGAAGCGTTTTACCGATAAATAAGGAGGAACAAAAGCATGGCAAACAAAATTCGTTTGGTGGTTGGCGGGATTGAGTACATGGTGCTTTCGGAAGAGGATGAAACCTTTGTACGCAAGATCGGTGATGACTTGAACAAAAAGTTAGATGACATTAAATTGGCCAATCGTTACCTGTCCACCACTATGGTGGCGGTAATGGCGGCGCTGGATTACAGCGAGCAACTGGCCAAATGCAAGGAAGAATGCGAGCATTTGCGGTTGCAACTGAAAAATGCGGTGGAAGATGCCGCGTGCGCTCGCTTAAACGGCGAAGAAGCCCGCCGAGAAATCCTACGGCTGTCCGAAGAAATTAAAAATCAACGGCTGGGTTAGTCATTTTGACGAATTTTTTTGGATGTTTCCCCAAAAATGGCGAAATGGGTCGACAAAAATCAAAAAATATGCAACTTGCACAAAAAACTCCGTAAAGTGTTGTTCATAACATGGAAAGCAAAAGGCGAAAATATATTTCTGTTGACTTTTCTTTGAATTTTTTGTAATATATATGTGTGCGAAATGTGCCAAAATGGGCAATGGTCTTTTGTGAAAATTACATATTTCGTTGTCAATTTTGCACATATTCCGCAAATATTTTTATTGGAATCGCCAAATGGTACTGCATTTGGTCGGTTTTGTTGTCTTTATTTTGTATCCGGAAAGGGCGATGAACAAATGAAATTCATGAAACGCAGTTTGGCAATGCTGCTCATGCTGGTCCTGGTAGTGACCGTGTTTGGCAGTAGCTATATGGCTGCGATAGCAACCGAAACGAGTACTGACGTTACGGTAGAGGACGAGGGCCTGCTGAACAAAACAGGTGGTTCTGCCAAGTATAAGTACTCAGATTATGAGCGGGATCACAGAGGGGTGGCGTACGCTACCGCTGCCGATGAATTTACCATCGCCGCAAATACATATGAAAAAGAAAGTGCCAAGGGGGTAACCGACGGTGCTGCCTACGAGCTGGAAGATGCTGAAACCTTCGCGGCTTTGGGCGGTATTGCCAATGCAACCGTGGTGACCGGTGAAGATGCCGAAATTTCTTGGAAAATTAACGTACCCACCGAAGGGCTGTATGCTATCAACGTATTATATTACACCATTAAGCATAAGGACTCCGACGCAGAACGTTCCTTTTTGATCGACGGCAAAACTCCGTTTACCGAAGCCGGTGCTTTGGTATTTCCCCGTACTTGGAAGGATGCCGGTGATTTCGAAAAAGACATTCACAACAACGACATTCGTCCCCAAGCCCAAGAGGTGCATGGTTGGTACGACATTGACTGTCGCGATGCCAGCGGCAACTACGGCAAATGCTTGTATTTTTATTTTACCGCCGGTGAACATACCATCACCTTGGTTTCGGAACGCGAAGTGATCGCCGTTAACCGCTTGACCTTCTACGTACCCGAACAAGCTATTTCTTACAAAGATTATATTGCTCAAAACGAAGCTGCTTTGGGCGGTGCTTCTGCTGCCTATCCGGCAGGGGACTCCTTTACCGTGCAAGCAGAAAAGCCCTATCAAAAATCTTCTACCACCTTGTATGCGGAATCGGATCGTTCCAATCCCGCTACTTATCCTTCTTCTCCGGACGAAATTCGCTTAAACAAAATCGACGGCAGTAAGTTCACCACTCCCTATCAATGGATGACTTGGGAAGTCAGCGTGAAAAAGGCCGGGTTATATCGAATTGCCACCCGCTTCCAACAAACTGCCAAAGACGGTTCGTTCAGTAACCGCACCGTCTATATCAACGGCGAGATTCCTTTTAAAGAAGCCGAAACCATTCGTTTCAACTACGACAGCAACTGGCAAGTGGAATGCTCGACCAATGCTGGCACCGGCGAAGCACTGTATTTCTACTTAGATGCAGGCAAAAACTACATCACCATGGAAGTTACCTTGGGTGAATTCGGTAGCATTTTGGACCGTGTTGACACCTTGGTTTACGAGTTGAACCAATGCTACCGTGAAATCTTGATGATTACCGGTTCCAGCCCCGACGCTTACCGCGACTACAACTTCCCCTCTTTGATTCCCGACACCTTGGACAAATTGGAAGAATGCTCGGTAGAGATCAAACGCATTATTTCCGATATCGAAGGCTTGGTGGAAGACGCCGGTTCTTATACCAGTAGCTTTAAAACCTTGGTGCAAGACATTGACACCATGACCGAAGACCCCAACATCATTGCCAAACGGTTGGAAAACTTTAAATCCAACATGGGTACCATTTCTACTTGGCTGCTGAACGCAACTGCTCAACCGGTCAGCTTGGACTGGATCATGGTTGCTTCTCGTGACGGCGTGGAATTGCCCGAAGCCGACCGTGGCTTCTTTGAAGAACTGTGGCATCAATTCTTGTTGTTCCTTGCTTCTTTCTACATGGATTATGACGAAGTAGGCTTGCGTGAAGACTTTTCTAAGAGTGAACAAGAAGAAATTACCGTTTGGGTTACCACCAGTTTGGACCAATCTCAGATTATTCGTACCTTGATCGACAACAATCGACAGAATCTAAAATCCAAGGTTAACCTACAGCTGGTATCGGCGGCCACGGTGCTACCCTCTATTGCGGCGGGCACAGGGCCTGAC
>JAFYMD010000038.1 GCA_017556785.1 Clostridia bacterium
CTGAAGGCAAAATGTTGTTAGAACGTGAGATACGATCCAATATTATTGGCTTGAATGATGCCGATCGGCAAGAAATCTATGAGCATTTCGCTAAAGCATATCACAGCAATTCGTTGGATGATTTTTTTGCGGCAGTTGGTTATGGTGGGATTTTAATGTCCCGACTTATGCCTCGCATTCGCGAGTATTATGCTGTTCATTTGAAAAATACCGGTCGTGCCGTTAACAAGCCGATCATTACCCCGCAAAAGCAAAGTAAACGTGCATACGAAGGGGTTATTATCGAGGGAATCGACAATTGTTTGGTTCGTTTTTCCAGTTGTTGTGGGCCGCTTCCCGGCGATGATATCATTGGTTTTGTGACGCGTGGGCACGGTGTTTCTATTCACAAGCGAGACTGTACCAACGTTCCAACTGACATTATGAAATGCGAGCATCCCGATCGTTGGATTGCCGCTCGTTGGGCCGAAAATGCAACTGTTGGAAAGAGTTTTAAGGCAACACTGTATATTACCGGATTGGATCGACCTTCTATTATCGCTGATATTTCTTTGGCGCTAACCGGGATGCGTGTACCAATGCACGCAATCAACGCAAAAGCTCTTAAGGACGGAAATTGTCAAATTTACTTGACGATCAGCGCTGAAGGTACAGAGCATTTGGAAAGCATTATTGCTCGCTTATTAAAAATCAGCGATGTGATTACGGTTGATCGTACAGGGGGGCAGGTAGTACTATGATAGCTGTTATACAACGTGTTACCTCTGCTTCTGTTACGGTGGATCAAGCTGTTACGGGTGCGATTGGCAAGGGCTTTATGATTTTGCTTGGCGTGTGTGAAGAAGATTTGCCGATCCATGCAACAACAATGGCCGAAAAGGTCGCTAATTTGCGCATTTTCTGCGATGAGAATGACAAAATGAACCTGTCATTATTGGATATTGGCGGAGAAACTTTGGTGGTTTCCAATTTTACTTTGTGTGCCGATACTTCTCATGGCCGCAGGCCCTCGTTTGTAAAATCAAAAAATCCGGATGAAGCAAACGATCTATATGAATTGTTTATGTCTCATTTGAAGGTAATGGGTGTTACCAAGGTACAGTCGGGCGTGTTTGGTGCATCTATGGCGGTTTCTATTCAAAACGACGGCCCGGTAACGATTATATTAAATACCAACGATTGGAAGATCAAAGTATGAAGGTAGAGCGAGTTAAATATGGTGATATGGACAACAATGCCTATTTAATCACCGATGAAGCAAGCGGCGAATCAGCTTTGGTTGACCCCGGCTTTTTTGATGAAAATATTGAGCGAGTTGTCAATGAAGTAGGGGACAAGTTAAAGTATATTTTGTTGACCCATCGCCATTTTGATCATATTTTGGGTGCTAAATCGGTTAAAGAACGGACAGGAGCGAAAATTTGCATACATCCCAAAGATGCTTGCGGGTTGTCTCATGCGGGCTTTTCATTGGCGCAGTCCATTGGTGTATCTCAATCGGCACTTACCCCTGACTACACCTTTAATGAAACCAGCAAGGTAAGATTGGGTGAATCTACTCTTTTTGTAATTGAAACACCCGGTCATACGGTTGGGAGCGTGTGTTTTTTGTGTAACGATTGTTTATTAACCGGTGACACATTGTTTCGCTTGGGCGTGGGTCGTACCGATTTACCTACGGGGAATTACAGTCAATTGAAACAATCTTTAAATCGCTTGTATGAAATGCCTGGGGATTATAAAGTGTATCCCGGTCACGGTAATACATCTACATTGGACGTGGAACGTACAATGAATCCTTTTATGATTGAGGCAAGAAACAAATGAATTTGTTTTTAGAGCGCCAAGAATATTTTTATGAGATGGAAAATATTTGCCGTCTGTTTTTTCCGCATATAAAATTTGAAAAAAATCCAACCGACACGACGGGCGATTTCGCCAAATGCGAGTTTATCGCTGTTGGCGATGAATTACGAGCGATTTGTACGATTTTGTATGGTGAAAAACAGGTGTGTTGTGAAGAGGTTTGCCCTGTACCAGACGATGTTCATGAGCAAGAAATCACCATGGCACGCGGATTGTATCGGTTGTTTTCTCAAATTACCGGTATTTCTCCCAAATGGGGAATTTTAACCGGTGTTCGACCGAGTAAATTGTATTCTTCACTTATGAGCGAACAACACACATCCAATCAAGTGCAAGAATATATGAATCAACGTTTGTTGGTTGAAAAAGAAAAATTGGAATTGTGTCATCAATGCTATTTGTCAGAGAATACGGCAAATGGGTATTGCGATGGTCGGTCGTTTAGTCTGTACATATCCATTCCTTTTTGTCCCACACGTTGCAGTTATTGCTCGTTTGTATCACATTCAATCGAAAAAACCGCAAAAATGATTCCCGAATATGTGGAAAAGTTGTGTATTGAATTAAAAGAAACGGCGGCAATAGCAAAAACGTTAGGCTTGGTGTTAAAAACAATTTATTGGGGTGGCGGTACACCCACTCAATTGTCTGCTGACCAGTTGGATGTTATATTAAACGCGATTGAAGCAAATTTCGATTTGTCTAATCTGCTTGAACATACGGTAGAAGGGGGACGTCCCGACACCATTACCCCCGAAAAACTGCAG
>JAFYMD010000008.1 GCA_017556785.1 Clostridia bacterium
GGATGCACGTTCATCCAACTCGCCGGAGGTGTTATCATCATCCCCTGCATAGAAGAACAGCAAATCAGAAGGTGTAACACCATCTTTCATAACAGGCAACACGTGAATCATGGGAAGATTGCGACTATACAGCAGATTTTCCAGCATGAGGTAATACAAGTCAGCCATAGCGTTGGACGTATCTAACTCATAATTCAAAGCGCGGCTGTCGGGAATGCGGCCCACGGGGAAATAATTAGAGGGGCCCTCGGCAACAGGTTTACCTTGAATAATTTTGAGCAAGCAATACGGCAGGTTAAAGGGAATATAATAGGTATTGTCCCCTGCTACCAAGCCAGGCAACAATTGGTCGCCCACTTGAATGGTAGCTTGCACTTTACCGCCCAAGGTTACCAACACATCGGTCATAACAGGCAACGCCAAATTAGGTTTATTGGCAGGCAGAATGCTTTGAGGAGCGGTAAACAAACCAATGGTTTCGTACAAATCGGTTTGGGTTACTTTACCTTTAATAGTGCAACCAAACAGTTCTTCGGCGCCTTTGGTGGCAAAACCGATCACCAGCACACCTTTATGATTGGCGGCAGTTAATGCGGCAACCACGTCGTCCGCCAAGGTTTCGGCACCTACCAATACCACGTCGTCGGGTTCAAATGCGGTTCCGGCAACGTCGCTAACTGCCAATTTTTGAGCCGGCACACCCAAACGGTCTACCATTTCTTTTAAATACACAGCAGCATAAACACCGTTTTGCGCCGATTGCGCCGCAACCTTTAATTCATTGATCAAATAATATACGGTCATTATTTTTTGCCTCGATTCCGGAAATCAGGCACTTCTAACAAAGTACCGCCCATTTCGCAGGATTGCGCCGCCAAAATAGCGGGAGCGGCGGTTTCTACTGCTTTGTAAACATCCATAGGAGGCGTTTTGTCGTTGAGAATAGCATCGACAAAATAGTGGATGGGATAATAGTCGGTACCGCCGTGAGCCGCTTTTTGAATGTAGTCGGGTGCGTCGGGATCATGGCAAGTCCATTCCATAGCGGTCCAATCTTTGGTTTCGGCATCAAACATTTTGGGGGTATCGATGGTGGAACGAGCCCATTCCACCGATTTTTTGGTGCCTTTCAGTTGATACCAGTGAGCGCCGGTTTGGGCTTTGGAACCATAAGGAGAAGAATAACCGGTACGTACCGAGAACACGGTATCTTGGTCATTATACATAATGGCGTTTTGAATATCGCGGGCATTCAAGCCGGGGGTGCCGTAGCTTAAGGGTTGCACACCCATGCAAGAAACCTTGGTAATGCGACCGCCGGTAACCGAAAGCAGGGGGCTCAAGGTGTGGGGCAAATAGAAGATGGGGTTGCGCCACAGCCAGTTGCGCCAAGAGTGGCGGAATTCAGGATTGGCAAAATAGGTGGGGTCGGAGGTGACCACGGTGTGGCCGGTTTTGCGATTGACGAAGTTGTCCCAAGCGGGTTCGTAGTGGAGATATTCTCCGTCTGCAAAAATGATGTGACCCAATTCTCCTGCTTCGGCCATGGCTTTCCAGTCGCGGATAAATTTCCAATAGCGGGCTTGTTCGGCCAATTGATATTTACAGCCGGTGGCTTCTACGGCATCCACCAATTTTTCGCATTGTTCAATGGAAAATGCGGCGGGTACTTCGGTCATAACGTGCAGACCCTTGTGCATGGCATCTACAGCGATGTCAACTTGCACGTCGGGGTCGCAAGCAATCAGCAGTGCGTCTAATTTTTCTTTTTTAATCATTTCTTCATAAGAAGTGTACGCACGCAAAGTTTGACCGCAAATGCTTTGGTAAATACCGATGAAATTTTCGGCTTTACCCATAGCAGTATCACAGCAAGCCACGATTTCCAAATCGGGATTGAGGTAATAACAGGTCATGAGAGCGTGACAACGGGCGCTGGTACCAACCAGACCCATGCGAACTTTTTTGTTTGCCATAAAAATCAGCCACCTTTTCAAGTGAATAAATAGATTAAAATATATCGTTACCGAAAACTCGGAACTTCAATTAATTTACCGCCTTGCTCGCAAGACTCGGCCGCCGCAATGGCGGGAGCGGCCAACTCCACACACGCAAGAGCGTCCATACGGGGTTTAACTCCTTTTTGAATTGCATCTAAAAAGGCAAGAATGGGAATCATGTCTACTCCACCGTGACCGCTGTCTTTTAGCAGTGGGTCATCGCTTATGGGTTGCACGCCCCAATCTTCGGCGGTCCATTCTTTGGTTGCGGCATCAAACCGTTTGGGGCAATCGATTTCACTGCGAGCCCATTCCACCGTGGCTTTGGTCCCCTTGATTTGGTACCAGTGAGCGCCTGTCCCCGCTTTGAAGCCGTGGGGAGAAGTAAAGCCGGTTTTGACCACGAACACCGTATCGTTATCATTATACATCATTGCGGTTTCCAAATCCCGCACCTGAAAGCCGGTGGAAGTGTAACTTTCTTCCTTGGTACCAAAACACGAAACCTTGGTGATCCGTCCCCCGGTTACGGTGAGTAATGGATTCAGGGTATGGGGTAAATACAAAATGGGGTGGCGAAACACGCGATGCCGCCAACTTTTTTCATATCGTTCCTCTTGTGAAAGAGAAGGGTCGTCGGTCATAACGGGTTGGCCGGTTTGTTTGTCAACAAACCAATCCCACTTGGGTTCGTAATGCAAGTACTCCCCTTCGGCAAAAATGATATGCCCCAATTCACCCTTTGCCGCCATTTCCCGCCACTTGTCGAAAAAGTGCCAACAATGTGCTTGTTCCGCGCCCACAAACACCACGTCGTTTGCCCGTGCGGCTTTTATAAGGGCATGGCAATCGTCCATGGTAACCGCCACAGGCACCTGACACAGCACGTGCTTGCCGCGGTTCATTTCAGACACCGCCAATTTTGGTTGCGTTTCGGGACTTAAGGCGAGCATGACACCGTCGTATTTTCCGTTTTTGATCAATTGGTCGTAGGAAGAAAACGCCATGGGAGTTTCACCGGTAGTTTCGGTGAATTTCGCAAGGGAGTCTGCCAACACCCGAGCGGAGTGATCGCAAAAGGCAACTACCTTGGCGCGACCGGTTTTGTGTAGGTTCAACGCCATGGAAAGCCCCATGGGGCCGGCGCCGATCAAAGCAATTTTAAGCATCCTCATACCTACACCTCTTCATCCTTATAAATTACGTTTTCATTATACCAAACAACCGCTTTTTTGTATTTGTGAAATCATGCAGGAAATTTATGAAATTGTACAAACGCATACTCGCATACGCTTGTAATTTTTTGCAAAAAAGCCATACGCTACCGATTTTTCCAAAGTTTGTTTGTGATATCGGGTATTTTTAAAACAGAAAATTTGTGATTTCTTGTTTTTGCTCTTGTATTTATAAAAAATTTTTGATAAACTATGCCTATAAGATGAGAGCATTGGGAGGAATCAGACATGGAATGGACTTACACACCGATCATTTGTCCAAAAGTAGTGGACATTACCGGATTGGTTGCGGTATATTATATGGACCTGCCCCGCAACTTCACCTTTACCCCCGAACACCACCGTTGTTGGGAATTAAACTTTTTGGACTACGGAGAAAACACGTTATATGCCGACGGACAGGAACATACCCTACGCAAGCACGACATGATCTTATATGCCCCTATGGTGGAACATGGGATTCTGAAGAAAACCGAAGACGCGTCCTTTACCTTTTCGGTTGCGTTTGACAGCGACAGCCAAGCGCTGTACAACATCGCCAATCAAGTCATACACATTCCCATTGCGGAATGACTTAATTTTATTATACCCAGTTTGGCAGGATTTGTCTGCGTCTTTGCCGAAAATTGCAGCAAATAAAATATGGGCGAAACTTCCATTTTTTCCGTCATTGCCGCAATGGGGCCTCCCTTCCCTGCCGGATCCGCGTATAATAACAAAGAATGGATGACCATCAATTCCCGGATGCAAGATCGGAACAAGCTTCAATTGAGGGAGGAAAACCATGAAAAAAGTTGCTTTTATCTGCGTGCACA
>JAFYMD010000039.1 GCA_017556785.1 Clostridia bacterium
CACGGTCGCCGGTGATTGCCACCACTTCGCCCATTTGTTGCAAAGCGGTCACTACCCGCAGTTTGTTGTCGGCGGTCAACCGTACACACAGGTCAATTTCGGGCAACACCGCTTGCAGTTCTTGGTCGGTCATTTGCTCCAGGCGATCGTTGGTGAGCACTTCGCTTTCGTCGGTAATGACGCCCAACTGCTTGGCAGAGGCAACCGCCGTTTCCCATTGGTCACCGGTCATCATAACCACCCGAATGCCCGCATTTCTGGCATCGGCAATGGCGGTGGCAATTTCGGGAAGAGGAGGATCTTCCAGCCCGACCAAGCAACCAAAGGTCAGGTTGTATTCCAACTCTTCGTGGGTGGGATGGGTCGGTACTTCGTCCAAAAACCGATACCCAATGCCGATTACCCGCAAGGCCTTGTCTGCCATGGCGCCTGCGGCTTGCAGGGCGGCTTTTTGGTCACATCCCACACAGCGGGAAATCAAAATATCCGGCGCACCCTTGACCACCGCCACCGGGCGGCCGTCGATCAAATTCACCGAGGTCTTTAGCTTACGGTCGGCGTCAAAGGGAAGTTCACACAGCCGAGGATACATACTGTCCAAGGTGGCCTTGTCCAGTTTCACAAAACGAAAGGCCGCCGCTACGATTCCTGCTTCGGTGTGGTCGCCCACCACCCAACGGTTGCCCATGTCGCTGGCAACAAAGCCGTCACAGCACATGGCGCCCATGAGCAACAGGTCTTTTGTGGTTTTGTTGACCGTGGCGGTCTGATCCAAATTCACAATCTCGCCCCCGGTATATATGCGGGTGACGGTCATGTCGTTTTGGGTCAAGGTACCGGTTTTGTCGGTGCAAATGACCGACACCTTGCCCAAGGTTTCTATAGAAGATAAGGTGCGTACCAAGGCCTTTTGCCGTACCATACGGCTGACCCCCACCGCCAACACGGTGGTAATGGTAGCCGCCATGCTTTCGGGGACGGCGGCGGTGGCCAAAGCGGCGCAAGCCATAAATGCCGAGCCAAACCGTTCAAAGGGGTCGCCCTCTGCCAAAATCATGCACAGCACAAAAATCAAAACGCTGACCGCCACCGCCGCCGCACCAATACTGCGAGCGGTTGCACGCCATTCTTTTTGCAAGGGGGTAGTAATCCGCAACGAATCCTCCACCACCAAGGCGATCTTTGCCGATTCGGTATGCATACCGGTAGCGACCACCACACAGGTAGCCGAACCGTTTGCCACGGTAGAGCCGGCATATACCATGTTGGCTCGCCGTTCCACGGGGACAATGTCGGTATATCCGTCCACCGCCGCTTTTTCTACCGCTACCGCGTCAACGTCTCCAATCGCGGTTTGCACACACCGCAGGTTGTCTGCGGTAATCAAGCGGGCATCGGCGGCTATGGTGTCTCCTTCTTGCAACAGCATAACGTCCCCCGGTACCACCTGCCAAGCAGGAATGCGCCGCAAGCCACCCTCTCGCATGACCTTTACGGTCAGGTGGGTGCGGTTGCGCAGTTCGTCCAGCGCACGTTCGGCGCGGTTGTGCTTAACCGTGTCGATCAAAGCACCCAGCAAGCCAATAAAGATAATGGTCAAGCCGCCCCACAAATTGTCGCTGTCCAGCAACAGACCGGCTACAATCCAAGCCACCGCCGCCAGCAACAAGATGAGCAAGGTGGGACTTTTAAACTGTGCCGCAAACACCTGCCAAAAGGTTTTGCGGTTGGGGTCGGCCACTTGATTGCGCCCAAACTTCCGCAAGCGGGCGGCGGCCTCGGCTTGTCCCAAGCCGTTTACGGGATGGGTGGCAAGCTCTTCTACCACCTGCTGTGCGGTTGCACTATGCCATATCATGGAATATCACTTCCTACGTTTTTTGATTTCAACGGGTCGGAAAACGGCGGCCAACAAGCGCCTCCAAGACCCCTTGCGTTTGGTAGCCAAAGGTGCTTTTCTCCTTTTACCTTTTGCCAAACGCAAAAATAACTTTCGGGCAGGAAACGGCTCTCTTGCCCGAAAGTTTCAGTAACATTTATTCTGCCGACAAAATAAAGTAGTACACCGGCTGACCGCCGTTGACCACCGTTACCTCGGCATCGCCCGCCTTGGCTTCGCAGGCGGCTTTGGCCTTGGCTACCATGTCACGGCTTACGTCTTGCCCGTAAATCAAGGTAACTTGGCAGGTGTCTTTGGTCACGATCGCTTTGGTCAGTTTGCTGACCGCCTTGACCATGTCTTGTTCCACGTAGGCAATTTTGCCTTCTTTCATGGCCAAGATCTCCCCTTGCTTAATGTCCTTGCCGTCGTAGTTGGAGTTACGGGCGGCATAGGTGATCTGACCGGTGGTGGTGTTGTCGGCGGCATGCTTCATGGCGATCACGTTTTCTTCGGCATCTTGATCTTCGTCAAATGCCAGCATGGCCGAGATTCCTTGGGGAATGGTGCGGGTGGGCAACACGTATACCTTGCGGGTGGCAAGGGGTACGGCTTGCTCTGCCGCCATAATGATGTTTTTGTTGTTGGGCAACACAAACACGGTCTTGGCGGGCGTGGCCTCGATCATGCGCAAAATATCGTCGGTAGAGGGGTTCATGGTTTGACCGCCTTCCACCAAATGATCCACACCCAAGTCACGGAACAGTTGACACAAACCATCCCCTGCGGCAACCGACACAAATCCGTATTTGTTTTCGGGTTTGACCGGCTTAATCTTTTCCCCCTTGGAGGTTTTGGCAGGTTTCTTTTGATCTTGCACAATGCGTTGATTTTGTTCCCGCATGTTGTCGATTTTAATGTTGGTCAGCATACCAAACTGAATCCCCGCTTGGATCGCCTTGCCGGGATTGTCGGAGTGCACGTGTACCTTTATGATCTCTTCGTCGTCCACCACGACCACACAGTCGCCTATGGTTTCCAAAAATGCCCGCAATTTTAAGGGGTTACGGGTCGATCTGGGTTTCTTTTGAATAATAAATTCGGTGCAATAGGTGAAGTTGATCTCTTCTTCAAAATCCACCTCGGGTTTGACCGGTTCTTTGACCGCGGCACGTTGCTCAGCGGCACTGGCAATCACCTTGCCGTCACGAATCGCCGACAGCATGCCTTCGTAAATGAACACCAAACCTTGACCGCCTGCGTCCACTACCCCTGCTTTTTTCAAAACGGGCAACAGCTCGGGGGTCTGTGCCAAGGCTTCTTTGGCGGCATCGTAAGCGGCTTGCATAACCGCTACGGTGTCATTGTTTTGTCTGGCGGTACGCTCGGCGGCCTCAGCCGACAAACGAGCAACCGTCAAAATGGTGCCTTCGGTGGGTTTCATAACCGCTTTGTAGGCGGTGTCTACCCCTGCTTGCAAGGCGGCGGCCAATTGCATACCGTCGGCATTTGCCACACCGGTAAGCCCTTTGGCAATCCCACGGAAAAACAGGGACAAAATAACCCCCGAGTTCCCTCTGGCACCCCGCAACAAAGCCGAAGCGGTTTCCTTTGCCACCTCTGCCACCGGCACCTTGCCCATACGCTCAATCGAGCGAGAAGCGTTGCTGATGGTCAAAGACATATTGGTACCGGTGTCCCCGTCGGGAACCGGGAAAACGTTTAGTTCGTCTACCTCGCGGCGATGATTGCCCAGGTTTGCGGCACCGGAGATCACCGCGTCACGAAATTGGATTCCGGTTAAACGATTTGCCAAGATGAAATCCCTCCTTCAATTACTCGTCACACACGCCGTCAATATGAATCCGTACGTGTTCTACTTTGATACCGGTTGCCTCTTCCACCACATAGCTCACCTTGTGCACGATGCTTTTGGAAATGGCGTTGATATTCATGCCGTACATTACCCGAATGTGCAGATCCACCGTCAAGGAACGTTCCGACCCACTCACACGAATGCCGGTGTCTTTAAAGGGATATTTAGACAGTTTGGAACGGATTTTTTGCAAACCCTTGGGTACCATGTTGACGACGCCGTAGCACGAGGATACCGCTTCGCCGATCAGCTTGGAAAAGTAATATTCCGAAATGGTGACCTCGCCCAAATGGGTTTCGTATTGAATCATATTCAGCACTCCTTTTGTCTTGATACTATATTATTGCACAGTACAATGCTCTATTCCATAAAAAGGATCGCCCCACAGCGGTGCGGGATCTCCCTTTAACTTGGCGGTGTAAACCAGCATTCCCCTGCGAAAGCACAAAGGAATGATGGGCAATTGTTCCCCCACTTGCGAAAGCACCTCGGTCAAGCTGCCCTTACCGTTGTGATACCGTGACACGGCGGTGGCGGCCGACAAAACCTCCGGCTCGGCAGAGGGGTCTTGCCCGGAGGGGACGTCTTGGGAAGGGTCGGAATCTTCGTTTTGCTCTTCTTCCTCTTCTTCGTCCTCTTCCTCTTCTGCCTCCTGCCCGTACAGGGGAATCAATCCTCCTGCGGTCAGCAGACGGTATAAGTCAAAGTTGTCGGGAATGGCCATTTCCCCAATGTAAATATCATAATTGCCCCACTTGATAGCGTTGCAGTAATCCTCAAAAGACAGACCCTTTAATTCCACACGGCACCCTGCGTTTTGCAACGAGGTCTGCAACAAATTGGCAATGCTTTGGCGGGCGGTGTTGTCGCTGTTGTAAATTACCTGCACCGACAAGGTCAACTCCCCGTTGGAGCAAAAGCCGTCGGGGGTGCGGGTGGCAAATCCCGCTTTTCCAAACCATTCGGTTGCGGCGGCGGTGTCAGCCAAAGGCGACAGGCTTTGCAAGCCGGAGGCCGCCTCGACCCCATCGGGCAAAGGACCTTTGGCAGGGGTCGCCATGTCAAAATAAGCGGTTTGGGCTATGTTTTGGCGGTCCAGGGCGGTCGAAACCCCCAGTCGCACCTCTTGTATACTCATAACACCGCTACGCATATTGGCACCCAAATATACCAAATTGGGCAGATTCACCGTCCGAGATACCCCGTTCATGTTGGGGAATTGGTTGTTGCTCAAATCGGCATAGCACCAATCCACCCGTCCTACGCTTGCCGCATGGGAGATTGCCTCTTGGTCGGGCATGTTGGTCAATTCCGCATGGGGAATAGCCACTCTGCCGCCGATCCATTTGGGGTTGGCGGTCAGCCAATACCGATCGCCCTCTTCATGATACACAAACCGCCCGCTTCCAATGGGAGGCAACGGCTTGTTGTCGTTGTTTTCCACCTCACGGCTTCCCTCTTTAAAAATGGGAAAATCCAAGAAATTGACAA
>JAFYMD010000040.1 GCA_017556785.1 Clostridia bacterium
CGTGATCTTTTTCTTTTTGCAACAAGCTTTCCGGGATAAACATGGGCATCATGACATTTTCATGTCCCAAAGCTTTGAACCGTGCATCCAAATCCTTTTGAATGTTTTCCCAAATTGCATATCCGTAAGGGCGTACGATCATGCAACCGCGTGTGCTTGCATAATCTACCAATTCGGCTTTTTTTACAACGTCGGTATACCATTTGGCGAAATCGACTTCCATAGAAGTGATTTCTTCAACCATTTTCTTTTGTTCTGACATATTTATCACCTAAATCAAATAATTTTTATGTTACGTTGTGCGGGTGTGGTCGCTTCCGCGATATACTTCTTGGAACATAGCCATACGTGACGGTGGTTCATTACCGAGCGCCAAATGCGAGGTATCGCCGGCTTGAAAGCACCGAAAGGAAACAAGTCCCGGTGTGCGTTCCTCGGTGACTAACGTTGTTACCGAAGAAGGTGGCAAACAAAAACCGTGCCATAGCAAGAAGGGGGAGATATTTGTCAAATAGCCTATAACTGCCAATGCCAATGCCATGTGACAAAACAAGACCAAATACCCTTCACGGTTATTGTTGCATCGGTACATAGAACCTTCTTTTATATATCCGTGATCGGCAAGTAACCGATCGAGTCCTAAGCAGGTTTCATGGAATACTTCGGCTACGTTGGTGTCACCACTATTCATTAGCGGATGCTCTAACCAGGTTTCATTGTTTAGTAACGCAGGGTCGTCTCGCCATAGATGTGGTTTTAGATCCCAGGGAATGCGTTGTTCACCGCTTTCGGGATCGGTTATGGTGGCACGGAACTCTTTTAGCCATGGTAATATGGTAGGTTGAATGTTTAGTTGTTCCATGGTAGGACGAGAAGTATCAATAGCTCGTCCCAACGGAGAGCAATAATAACCGTCGGCGGGTGGCATCGAAAGTAATCGCTTGGAAAGGAGCTCGGCTTCTCGCCATCCTTTGGGAGTAAGCGAATCAATGCTGTAGTCAGGCTCTGCGTGACGTATGATCAGTATCTTCATGTGTTTCACCGTCTAATATATACAGATTTCTACAAATAAATAATATAGCATACATCAAAGCAATTGTCAATCAAAACTCGCGGATAAATACATGTCTGTTTTTTTGATTTTCTTGCAGAAAACTCTTGCAATCTGAATCACTTTCTGTCATAATATAAAAGAATATGAAAATGGGGACGATTGGTTTCTTTTCCACAAGTTCCTATTGGAAACGAGGTTTCACATCCATGAATCAAGACCGGCTACAACAATTAGCACAGCTTTTGTTTCCCAATGAATTACCCTCATCGGATCAGTTAGAAGCTAACTATCCTTTGCGTGATTTATCGGAAGGTGCACGAGTTACGCGGTATGCGCCCAGTCCTACGGGGCATATGCATTTGGGAAATTTGTTTTCTGCGTTTATCAGCGAACGTACCGCTCACACTACAAACGGTGTATTTTATGTTCGCATTGAAGATACCGACAAAAAACGGGAAATAGAAGATGGTGTGTCCGCTATATTACAAGATCTTGCTAATTTTGGTTTTACGGTGGATGAAGGGGTAACCGGAGAACAAGAAGAAACCGGTATCTATGGCCCATATCATCAACGTCAAAGAGAACGTATTTACCACGTATATGCCAAAGAATTGGTGTTACAGGGTTTGGCGTATCCGTGTTTTTGTACGGCTGAGCATTTATCTGAGTTGCGTGAAAAACAAGAAGCTAAAAAATTAACGCCCGGATATTACGGGGAATTTGCCGCCTGTCGTAATTTGACTTTTGAACAAATCAAGGAAAATATTGAAGCGGGATTGCCTTACGTTTTGCGGTTGCGTTCTCCCGGTACCGGCGAGGGCAAAGCGATATTTGACGATATGATCAAGGGTAAGATTGAAATGCCCGAAAATAATCAAGACATCGTTTTATTAAAGTCCGACGGGATTCCCACATATCATTTTGCCCATGTGGTTGACGACCATTTAATGCGCACCACGCACGTGGTTCGTGGTGATGAATGGATCGCATCGGCTCCTATTCATTTGCAACTGTTTAAATTGCTTGGATTTAAGGCACCTAAATATGCCCATATTGCTCCTCTTATGAAAGAGGATAACGGTGGTAAGCGTAAACTGTCGAAGCGTAAGGATCCTGAAGCAGCGGTTTCTTTTTATTTTGAACAAGGGTATCCTGCGATTTCGGTAAAAGAATATCTTTTGACGCTTGCTAATTCCAACTTTGAAGAATGGCGTAAAGTCAATGCCGATGCCCCCCAAGAGAGTTTCGGTTTTAATTTGAAAAAAATGTCCGCCTCCGGCGCGCTTGTGGATTTGGTGAAGTTCAATGACGTTAGCAAAAACGTGATTTCTCGCATGACACCGCAAGAAGTGACCCAAGCTGTGACCGCTTGGGCAAAGGAATATCACCCCGAATTTTAC
Organism: Clostridia bacterium; assembly: GCA_017556785.1. GTDB lineage: Bacteria > Bacillota > Clostridia > Oscillospirales > Acutalibacteraceae > UMGS1484. Next base: position 2,455 of record JAFYMD010000040.1, read on the forward strand.
CAAAAGTTAATTCGTAATCCTGCATTTACACAAGGAATCTTTTCGATTGACCGCGGCGGTCCCAAACCCCGTAAAGATTTGGCTTGTTGGAATGATGCGGTGGATTATACCGAATACTTCTTTGAAGCACCAACTTCCTATGAATTGCCGGAAAATATGCAACCATGTGATGCAGCGGCAATTATAGGATTGTATCAACAGGCTTATGCTCCCGGTGCTGACAAAGATGCTTGGTTTTCGGGATTAAAAGAAATTTGTCCTCAACTTGGGTATTGTCCCGACGTTAAGGCTTATAAAAAAGATCCGACTGCATATAAAGGTCACGTCGGTGACGTTAGTACGGCAATTCGATTAGCAATAACCGGTCGCAGAAACACCCCCGATTTGTATGCGATTATGCAGCTGCTCGGTATAGACGAATGTCAAAAACGTTTTGAAAATGCTGTTGCTATTTTTAGTAATATGTAATCTTGTTTAAGAAAAGGCAGGAACGATATATGGAAGAAATGATCAAAGAATCTTCAAACTTTATTCACGACTTTATCGATGAAGATTTGGAACAAGGGGTTTATTCCCATGTGCAAACCCGTTTTCCGCCGGAGCCAAACGGATATTTGCATATCGGTCACGCCAAAGCCATTTGCATTGACTTTGGAACCGCCGAAAAATATAAAGGTAAGTGTAATTTGCGGTTGGATGATACCAACCCCGTGAAGGAAGACACCGAATACGTAGATGCCATTATGGAAGACATCAAGTGGTTGGGCTTTGAGTGGGATAATGTTTTTTATGCTTCCGACTATTTTGATTTTATTTACGAATGTGCTGTTAAATTGATCGATATGGGTCTTGCTTATGTTGACGATCTGTCGGCAGATGAAATTCGTGAATACCGTGGTACTCTGACCGAGCCCGGTAAAGAAAGTCCTTATCGCAATCGCAGTATTGAGGAAAACAAGGATTTGTTTCGCCGCATGACCGAAGGGGAATTTGAAAACGGCTCCCGTGTTCTTCGCGCCAAAATCGACATGGCTTCTCCGAATTTGAACATGCGTGACCCGGTGATTTATCGGGTGTTGAAAGCACATCATCATCGCACCGGTGACAAATGGTGTGTTTATCCTATGTATGACTTTGCTCATCCTCTTTCGGATACTAAAGAAGGGGTAACCCACTCGTTGTGCTCTTTGGAATTTGAAAATCATCGTCCTTTGTACGATTGGTTTTTGCAAACTTTGGAACTTGCCAATCCCTCGCGCCAAATTGAGTTTGCTCGTATGAACCTCAATTATACTCTTACCAGCAAACGTAAGTGTTTAAAATTGGTTACTGATGGTATTGTCAGCGGATGGGACGATCCCCGCATGGCGACGATTTGTGGTTTGCGTCGTCGTGGATATCCCGCTGAAGCGATTCGCGATTTTTGTGAACGAATCGGCGTAGCCAAAGCCAACTCGGTCGTAGACTTTGCTTTGCTGGAGGCTTGTGTACGAGATCGTTTGAATCAAGTGGCTCCTCGTGCTATGGCAGTACTTCGTCCCTTAAAGGTGATTGTAGATAATTATCCCGAAGGGAAGACCGAGATGATTGAAGTTGATGTGAATCCCAATGATCCCGAAGCAGGGAAGACCGCTGTTACGTTTTCTCGTGAATTGTATATTGAGCAAGACGACTTTTCCATGGATCCGCCCAAAGGCTTTTTCCGCTTATGTCCTGCTCGCGAAGTTCGCTTAAAAGGTGCTTACTTCCTGAAATTTGCTTCGATTGATACCGATGAGGAGGGTAAGGTTATCGCGGTGCATTGTACCTATGATCCGGACAGTTATGGTGGCGAAAGCCCCGATGGTCGTAAAGTAAAGGGTACGTTACATTGGGTATCTGCCGAGGCGGCAGTAGACGTAACCGTGAATTTGTATGACCGTTTGTTCATGGTAGAAAATCCCTCCAACGAAGTTGGTGTGACCGACTTTACCGATAACTTAAATCCCAACTCCATCGAAGTCCTGCAAGGTTGTAAGGTGGATCGTTCGTTGGTTGGTACCCCTGTAGGAACTACCTTCCAATTTATGCGTCAAGGGTATTTCAGTTTGGATCAGGATTCTTCCGAAAACAACATGATCTTTAACCGAACTGTTGCCTTAAAAGACAGTTGGGCAAAAAAATAAATCGAATCAGCAGACTTTTTGGAGGTGTATTTATGTTCGATTTTAACATTGGTTTTGAAAATTTCACAAAAGATCCCAACGTTGATATTTTATTTATTTGTGCTATGGGGATTGCGACGGTATTTGTGGGATTGATTTGTTTGGTCGTTGTTTGTAAACTGCTTAGCTGGTTGGTTAAAGGCAAGAGCAAGACTTTATCACAGCCCGCTCAAGTTGCAACATCGACGCCTGCTTCCGCACCTGTAACGGAACAACCGATTGAAAACAAACAAGAATTGCTTGCCGCTATTTCAGCGGCAGTTGCTGAGGAACTAGGTACCGATGTAAGCGGTATTCGTATCACTTCTTTTAAGAAATTATAATCTATACTTTTTGTGTTGTAAGAAAGGTGAATATTATGAAACAATATAGAGTAAACGTAAACGGAACAATGTATGAAATTACTTTGGAAGTGGTCGAAGGGGCAGAAATTGCTGCTGCACCCGCCCCGGCTGCTGCTCCTGTTGCCGCCCCGGCTGCTGCACCTGTTGGCGCAGGTGAAACCGTTGCCGCTCCCATGCCCGGTAATATTTTGGCTGTTAACGTCAAAGCCGGTGACACGGTTAAAAAAGGTGACGTTTTAATGGTTTTGGAAGCAATGAAAATGGAAAACGAAATCATGGCTCCTCGTGACGCTACTGTTGTATCGGTAAACACTTCTGTCGGTGCTACGGTAGATACCGGTGCCGTTCTTTGTGTATTGGGATAATCGGAGGACATTATGAAGGACGCCATTACTAATTTTTTAATGGATACCGGATTTTATATGTTGGCTGACAATTGGCTTAATCTTGCTATGATTGCCATTGCTTGTGTTCTTTGTTATCTTGCCATCGTAAAAAAATTCGAACCATTGTTGTTATTACCCATTGCCATTGGTATGTTGTTGACCAATCTGCCCGGTGCCGAAATGTACCATGCCGAACTGTTTAGCGGCGGTCACGTTCATTGGTCAGAATTTGACACGATCGGCGCCGGTTTGCTGGACTACTTGTATTTGGGTGTTAAGCTTGGCATTTATCCTTGCCTTATTTTCCTTGGCGTAGGTGCTATGACCGATTTCGGTCCCTTGATTGCCAATCCCAAAAGTTTGTTGCTTGGTGCCGCCGCTCAGGTTGGTATTTTCATCACGTTCTTAGGTGCTATTTTCCTGGGCTTTGAAGCTGTTGAAGCGGCGTCCATTGGCATTATTGGTGGGGCAGACGGTCCTACTGCTATTTATGTTACTTCCAAATTGGCACCTGATTTGTTAGGGCCTATTGCCGTTGCGGCTTATTCGTATATGGCTTTGGTACCGGTAATTCAACCTCCCATTATGAAGTTGCTTACCACAAAAAAGGAACGTCAAATCGTTATGACCCAATTGCGTCCCGTATCAAAAACGCAAAAAATTATTTTCCCCATTGTGGTTATTATTTTTGTATCCTTGTTGGTACCTTCTGCCGCACCTTTGGTTGGATGCTTGATGTTAGGTAATTTGCTTCGTGAATGCGGTGTAACCGAGCGGTTAAGCAAAACGGTTCAAAATGAACTGATGAACATTGTTACCATTTTCTTGGGTATTTCTGTTGGTGCTACTGCAACCGCTAAAAACTTCCTTAACTGGGAAACCATCTTTATTTTGGTACTGGGTGTTGTTGCTTTCAGCATGGGGACTGCCGGTGGTGTGTTACTCGCTAAGTTTATGAACTTATTTACCAAAAATAAGATCAATCCGCTGATCGGTTCTGCCGGCGTTTCGGCTGTTCCCATGGCGGCACGGGTATCTCAAAAAGTGGGTCAAGAGGCCAATCCCGGCAACTTCTTGCTGATGCACGCTATGGGTCCCAACGTAGCAGGTGTTATAGGCTCTGCGATTGCCGCCGGCGCCTTGATCGCTATTTTAGGCTAAGGAGGAATTTGGTATGGATATGGTAAAAAAACCGCTTTGCATTACCGATACCATTTTGCGTGATGCTCACCAATCTCAGGCCGCTACCCGTATGCGGATCGAGGACATGCTTCCTGCGTGTGAAATTTTAGATAACATTGGTTATTGGTCTTTGGAATGTTGGGGCGGTGCAACCTTTGACTCTTGCATGCGCTTTTTAGATGAAGATCCGTGGGAACGGTTGCGGACGTTAAAAAAAGCAATGCCCAAAACTCCCTTGCAAATGCTTCTTCGCGGGCAAAACATTTTGGGTTATAAACACTATGCCGATGACGTGGTAGATGCCTTTGTAAGAAAATCCATTGAAAACGGCATTGATGTTGTGCGTGTGTTTGACGCTTTGAACGATCCGCGCAATATGAAAAAAGCCATGGAGGCAATCAAGGCATATGGTGGTACGTGTGAAGCGGCAATCAGTTATACCACCAGCCCTGTGCACAATGAAGATTATTTTGTTGCATTATCTCAGCAATTAGAAGAAATGGGTGCTGATGTTATTTGCATCAAAGATATGGCAAACCTGTTGCTTCCCATGGATGCTTACAGTTTGGTCAAAAAACTGAAAGAAAAAGTATCGGTTCCCATTCATTTGCATACCCATAATACCAGTGGTACCGGTGATATGACCAATCTAATGGCCGCCTTTGCCGGGGTAGATATTGTGGACTGTGCCTTGTCTCCCATAGCAAACGGTACGGCACAGCCTGCTACCGAGTCGTTGGTTGCTACCTTAAAAGGTACCGATCGTGATACCGGTTTGGATTTAGAGGCTTTGAGCAAGGCGGCAACCCACTTCCGTGGCGTAGCACAAAAATTAAAAGATCAAGGAACACTTGATCCCAAGGTTTTAAATGTAGATACCAATACTTTGTTATATCAAGTACCGGGTGGTATGCTTTCCAATTTGCTTTCTCAATTAAAACAAGCCGGTGCTGAAAACAAATTTTATGACGTATTGGCTGAAATTCCCCGTGTTAGAGAGGATTTTGGGTATCCTCCCTTGGTTACTCCCACCAGCCAGATCGTTGGTTCTCAGGCCGTTATGAACATTATTGGCGGCGAACGGTATAAAATGGTGCCGAAAGAATCCAAAGGTCTTTTGCGCGGTGAATACGGTGCTTTGCCGGCTCCCGTAAATGAGGCAGTACGTAAAAAATGTATTGGTGACGATGAGGTGATTACCTGCCGTCCTGCAGATTTGTTAAAACCTGAACTTGACATGTATCGCGAACAAGCGGGTGATTTGGCAAAATGCGACGAAGATGTGCTCAGCTACGCCTTGTTCCCCCAAGTTGCCGAAAAATTCCTGAAAAAACGCAATGCTGCTGCCGATGGTAACGGCGTCCGTACGATTTATGTACAAGATTTAACCTAATAAAGATATCGTTGAGGCTGTTGCTTGTGTGCAACAGCCTCAATAATCGGTAAGGAAGGATTAAAATGGAAAACAGCGCAAAAAATCAAATGGCTTTTATAGTGGCTACCGCTTTGGCTGATCATACGCGGCTTGCTATGATTGATATTTTGCAAAACGGTCCCATTACGGTCGCAGATTTATCAAACAGAGTAGGGGAATCGGTAGAGGAGCATCTTGCCATGTTGAAAAACGCAGGCCTGTTGCTCGGAGATATTCATAGTCAAGAGCCCATTTCTCTTTCTCCGTTTGGCGTTTACGGCGCACGTAAAATCTTAGATGAAGTGCTTGCTACTACCCATGAAGATGGTCAATGTGCCGGGTGCAAAGGTTGTTCATAAATTTTTTTGAAAAAATTTAAAAAAACACTTGCATTTTGAAAAGAAGTGTGGTAATATACATCTTGCTGAAACAAACAGCACATCCCTTGGGGGTATAGCTCAGCTGGGAGAGCGCTTGACTGGCAGTCAAGAGGTCAGGGGTTCGATCCCCCTTATCTCCACCAAAGAACGACTCGATTGAGTCGTTCTTTTTTATTTTCATGAAACGGTAATGGCTTTATCGATTATTAGGTACATCACCTTATTTTGAATTGTGCAAAATGCACATTTTATTTTTCTTTTATAAAATATATTGACAAATTTCACCAAAAGGTATATACTAAAATCGGTAGGTAAAACTACACATTATTTTAAAGGGGAAATTTCTCATGAAAAGAATTATTGCTCTGTTGTTGGTTTGCGCTTTTGTATGCGTAGCATTTGTCGGTTGCTCTAAGACTGGCGATTGCGAGTTGTGCGGCAAAAAAGACGTAGAAGTCACCGAATTGGAATATAAAGGTGAAGAAGGCTACTTCTGCGAAAATTGTGCTCCTGGCGTAGAGGCTTTGATTGACATTGCTGATGCTGCTAACTAGTTTAGTGTATTTGCCCGCCGAATTTCGGCGGGCATTTTCTTTTCGATTTTGAAGAAATTTCAACAATATATAGTATTTATTATCTTTTGAATACTATATATCTTGTGCCTTTTTACTGTTCTGACGTTTTTTTGTACAAAAGTCATCTGTTTTTTTGTGCGTTATGCCAAAAATTAGCAAATATAGGATTTTCAGTTGCTTTTCTCTATATATTGTGTTATCATACTTCTGTACTCAAGATATATAGTGGGTAGAATCGCTACACCACACAAAATCAGCTGAAAAGGAGTAGTAGTATGTTAATCATTAAGCGCAACGGTTCTGAAGTTACCTTTGATATTACCAAAATTATTGCCGCCGTTACTAAGGCAAACGATGTTGTAGACGAAGCGGAACGCATGACCCCCATGCAAATTCGCCGTATTGCCGAGTCGGTTGAGTTGGCTTGCCAAAAAACCAACCGTTCCATGTCGGTAGAAGAAATTCAGGACTTAGTGGAAAAACAAATCATGGCTCATGGTGCCTTTGAGGTTGCCAAACGGTATATTACTTATCGTTACACTCGTAGTTTGGTTCGTAAATCTAACACAACCGACGACAAGATCTTGAGCTTGATCGAGTGCAACAACGAAGAGGCTAAGCAAGAAAATTCTAACAAAAATCCTACCGTTAACAGCGTCCAACGGGATTATATGGCGGGGGAAGTTTCCCGTGATATCACCAATCGCATTTTGTTGCCGCAAGATATTGTTGACGCTCATAATGAAGGGATCATTCACTTCCATGACACCGACTACTATGCTCAACATATGCACAACTGTGATTTGGTTAACTTAGAAGATATGTTGCAAAACGGTACGGTAATCAGTGGTACCATGATTGAAAAACCCCACAGTTTTTCTACTGCTTGCAACATCGCTACCCAAATTATTGCTCAGGTTGCCTCTAATCAATACGGCGGTCAAAGTATTTCTTTGACTCATTTGGCTCCCTTTGTACAAATCAGCCGTCAACGTATTCGTGGTGAAGTAGAAGCAGAACTTGCCGAGTTAGGTGTTTCTCCCGCTGAATCGGTTATTTCTGAAATGGTTGAAAAACGGGTGCGTGAAGAAATTAAACGCGGTGTGCAGATTATTCAATATCAAGTGGTTACCCTGCTTACGACTAACGGTCAAGCTCCGTTTATTACCGTATTTATGTATTTAAACGAAGCCAAGGATGAACAGGAAAAACACGACTTGGCTATGATTATCGAAGAAACTTTGGAGCAACGCTACAAAGGTGTCAAAAATGAACAAGGTGTGTGGGTTACTCCTGCCTTCCCAAAACTTATTTATGTTTTGGAAGAAGATAATGTTCATGACGATTCTCCCTATTATTATTTGACCAAGTTGGCTGCTAAATGTACCGCCAGACGGATGGTTCCCGACTATATCTCCGAAAAGAAAATGTTGGAACTGAAGGTGGACAAAACCGGTACCGGTCATTGCTATACCTGCATGGGTTGCCGCAGTTTCCTGACTCCTTACGTAGACGAAAACGGTAATCCCAAGTATTATGGTCGTTTTAATCAAGGGGTTGTTACCATTAACTTGGTGGATGTTGCTTTGTCCTCCGGCGGTAACATTGAAAAGTTCTGGAAGATTTTTGATGAACGTTTGGAATTGTGTCATCGGGCTCTTATGTGCCGTCATGAACGGTTAAAAGGTACTTTGTCCGACGCTGCTCCTATTTTGTGGCAATTTGGTGCTTTGGCTCGTTTGAAAAAAGGAGAACCTATCGATAAGTTGCTGTTTGGCGGGTATTCCACCATTTCTTTGGGGTATGCCGGTCTGTATGAATGTGTAAAATATATGACCGGAAAATCCCATACCGATCCTTCTGCCACTCCTTTTGCATTAGACGTTATGCAACACATGAACGATGCTTGCAAAGGTTGGAAAGAAAAACACAACATTGACTTTAGTTTGTATGGTACTCCTTTGGAATCCACCACCTACAAGTTTGCAAAATGCTTGCAACGCCGATTCGGTATTATTGAGGGCATTAATGATAAAGGGTATATTACCAACAGTTATCATATTCACGTTTCGGAAGAAATCGATGCTTTCTCCAAATTGGCATTTGAATCAAAATTCCAAGCATTGTCTCCCGGTGGTGCGATCAGTTATGTGGAAGTACCCAATATGCAACATAACTTAGATGCGGTTTTGCAAGTTATGAAGTTTATTTATGACAACATTATGTACGCAGAACTGAATACCAAGAGCGACTATTGCCACGATTGCGGTTTTGACGGAGAAATCGAAGTGGTAGAAGACAGCGAAGGAAAGCTTATTTGGCGATGCCCCAAGTGCGGCAACACCAACCAAGATAAGATGAACGTTGCTCGTCGTACCTGTGGCTATATCGGTACCCAATATTGGAACCAAGGTCGTACGCAAGAAATTAAAGAACGGGTCTTGCATCTGTAAAATACAACGAAATGCCCACTGTTTTGCAGTGGGCATTTCACTCGGAGTGGTGTTTTATGTATTACGGTGAAATTAAAAATTGTGATATTGCAAACGGCATAGGGGTACGGGTCACCCTGTTTGTTTCGGGTTGTACCAATCATTGTGAAGAGTGTTTTCAACCACAAACCTGGGCATTTGACTATGGTAAGCCATTTACCGAAGAAACCGAAGAACAGATTTTGACCATGTTGAAACCCGACTATATCGACGGGCTTACTTTGCTCGGTGGGGAACCTATGGAACCGGCCAATCAACGGGCGTTGTTGCCTTTTTTGAAAAAGGTTAGGGAAACCTACCCCCATAAGACAATATGGTGTTTTACCGGTTTTACGTTGGACGAG
>JAFYMD010000041.1 GCA_017556785.1 Clostridia bacterium
ATAATAGTTACAAAACTGTAACCCAAGGTTACAACATTGTAACTTTACAAAATCTCCTTTTTCTGTTTATACTGAAAGCAGAAAAAGGAGGTTTTCTTTATGAAAAGCACAAAATTCTACCTTGTTATCACCATGTGTATCCTCTCCTTACTCTGCTCGGCGGGTTGTGGAGCGCAACCGAACGATAACACCACAGCATCCTCTATCCCTGCAACACCCCCGCCCGTTTCCGTCCCGCAAACCGCTCCTTACACCGAGCAAGAAACGGAACAAGGCACGGTAGTCACCACCAATTACTTTACCGTTACCCTTCCCGCTGTTTGGAAAAACAATTACACCATTCGTTATACCACGCAAAATGGTAGCCACTATTACAGACTGGTGGATGCAACCGTTGGAGAAGAATATGGCGGACATATTTTCACATTTGCCTTGTACCAAGACCATTTGAGCGGCGCCGAAACCTGCGCTTACTACGGAACCTATTTGGGCGTTTTGCAATCCGACATTCCCTATATGGTGGTGGTCGAATCCCCCACCGATCTGCCGGTACCGGAAGAACGAGTCCCCGTTTATGCCCAAATGCAAGAAACCAAAAACCAGGTTCTGTCTTCTTTCACCGCCACCAACAACACTACCTTTACGCGAACCAGTTTTGACAATTTTCGGGAGCGGGCGGCTATGTTGCATTCCCCCACCATCGGCAAAGAAGTGGCAGAGCTATTTACCCGCAACACGGGAACCGCTTTGACCTACGTGGGACTTTGCGCTGACCAATTGGTTACCGAAATTGACGGAATTACCGAATCGCGGTATAACTATACTCATCATTTGTATCAAGATGCCAAGGGCGAGCATTATGTGATCCCTCTTTGTTTTACCACCGAATGGCATACAGTTATACCTACCGTTTACAAGGTGGATTCATTCCCCCATATCACTTCCGTTTGGTCGTTAGACAACACCCAATTCGAACAAACCTACCAACTGTTTTTGAAAAATGAAGATTTTCGTGACGGAAGGTATTGCTTCAAAGACATAGACGGTGAGGGGGTTCCCGAATTGCTGATACTTGAAAACACCACCTTGTCGGTGTACGAACTACAAGACGATTCCTTCGCCCTAGTCGACCAATTTGACGGTGTCACCGGCACCATGACCTATCGGTTTGGGTTTGGGATCAACTACCCCGGCGTTTTTACCCAATCGGTTGGTGGTGGTCAAACGCAATACGGATATCTTTCCCTTGAAAACCAAAAACTGAAGCATCAGATCGTGGCCACAAAAGACTCCCCCGATCCCCATGCCGAAGCTGATTTTTCCTTTACCCTCGACAATCAAACCCTGGTTCAAATTGCCACCCAAGATCTGCCGGAGTTGCAATTCGAACCGATTCTGTCCTAAAATAACGTTGCGATCGATTTGTTGCACGAATCATTTCCTCCTTATTGCCTTTGCAGGAATCTTTTTTCCTGCAAAGGTTCTTTTTTGACGAAAATATTTTTACAAATTTTGCCTAAAATGTTGTGAAATGAAACGGGTTGTGATATAATATCATGAATACTTATATTTAGGATAGGGTATTATGCGAATTTTGGGAATTGACCCCGGCTACGCCATTGTAGGATGGGGGGTAATCGAATATCACGCCAACCGTTTTGGGGTAGTTGGGTACGGTGCTATCACCACCAATGCTGGGGTAGAATTTACTCGCCGTTTGGAAGAAATCTACGACGATATGACCATATTGCTTCAAAAGTACAAGCCTCAGGCGATCGCAATAGAAAAATTGTTTTTTAACACCAACACCACCACCGCTATCATGGTTGCCGAAGCCAGAGGATGCATTTTGTTGGCGGCACGCAAGGCGGGGATTCCGGTGTATGAATACACCCCCTTGCAGGTCAAACAAGGGGTAACCGGTTACGGCCGTGCCGAGAAAAAGCAGATTCAAGAAATGACGCGCGTGTTGCTGAATTTGGAATCGGTTCCCAAGCCGGACGACACCGCCGATGCTTTGGCACTTGCCATTTGCCACGGACACAGTGCCAATTCTTTATTACAACAAATTTGAAGGAATGTGACTTATGAAAAAATCAACTGTATGGATTACGAGTGTTTGTTGTTTGCTCATTGTTACTTTGTTGTGTGGTTGTAGCCAAAGCACCCGCAAAAAATCAAACGAGCCTGAAACTGTATCATCCTCAGATTTTACTTCAATCGAATCTGAGCAAGCACCCACATACCCTGTCCCTACCGACAGAGATTGGGAAACATTCACCAATATGTGCAATTCTATGATGTATGGTTGGAATGGTTTGTTCGAAACCGGTGATACCATAGATTTTGCCGCAACACCTGTAAGCACCATTATAACCCAATACATTTTTTCTCAATTAACAGGAATGTACCGTTATTTCGCTCAACCCGACACCAATCCCGAAACAGGCGAGTTGTTCTGGATAAATTATAATGCGGTAGACAATCAGGAATATTTAGATCCGTTAAAACAGTTCTTTGCTTTCTCCCGCCTCGATGCCAAAACCGTCGATTGGATAGCAGAAAATGTGTTTGGTGCCGTTCCCAACCGCAACGAAACCAACAATCAATATTACTATTACAACGACAAAGTGTACTGTTCAATAGAATCGGGTGGCGGTCCCGGTTACTACTATGAAATAGTTGACAAGAAAGATTTTGAGAACGGTCAATACGGTGTTACGGTAGATGTATACGAAGACGTGTCTGAATACGAAGCCGACCCAAAAGTCAACACTATTTATTTCACAACCTCCTTACAAGAAGATTCTCAATACGGACGTTATTGGAAGTTTGAAAAAGCAACGGTTACACACCGAATGGAGAGCGATCCTTACTTCAACGTCACACTGCCATAACACCAATTCTTTATTACAACAGATTTAAGGTGATGAAATGTTTTATTCCGTGCAAGGCACGCTTTCCCACGCAAATCCCGCTTTTGCGGTAGTGGTGTGCGGGGGCGTTGGCTATAAATGTTATATTTCCGACACCACGCTGGGGGCTTTGCCCAAGGTAGGGCAAGAAGTCCTTTTATACACCCACCTTGCGGTGCGGGAAGATGCTATGGATTTATACGGCTTCGCCACCGAAACCGAATTGGATTTGTTTAAATTACTCATTTCGGTGTCGGGGGTAGGCCCCAAAGCGGGGCTCGCCATATTGTCGGAACTTGCTCCCGACCGACTGACCGTTGCCATTGCCGCAGGAGATGCCAAAGCAATCGCCCGTGCCAAAGGGGTAGGTAGCAAAACCGCCCAACGGGTAATTATAGAATTACAAGGCAAGCTGGGCGTTTTGGGCGACATGGACAACGCCGAACAGGTTATGGCGGTGGGTGCCGCCAATGCCTCGGGAAATGCCGCCGATGCGGTAGAAGCCTTGACCGCATTTGGTTATTCCAAATCAGAAGCGTCCTTGGCGGTGGGTCGGTTAGACGGCACGTTGCCTACCGAAGTTTTAATCAAAGAAGCCTTGAAGGCATTATCCAGATTGTAAAGGGGGAACAAGTTTGTTTACCAACGAATCGGATTTTGAAAACCGCATTGTAGCGCCGGAGTTCACTCCGTCAGATCACGACATTGAAACCTCGTTGCGCCCCAAATGCCTGGATGAATATATCGGACAGGAAAAAGCAAAAGAAAATCTGTCTATTTACATCGAAGCCGCCAAAAGCCGCGGTGAATCCTTGGATCACGTGTTGCTTCACGGCCCTCCGGGACTGGGGAAAACCACCCTTTCCAACATCATTGCCAATGAAATGGGGGTCAACATTCGCATTACGTCGGGGCCTGCCATTGAAAAGCAGGGGGATCTGGCGGCATTGCTTACCAACTTAAACGAAGGGGACGTACTGTTTATAGACGAAATCCACCGTCTGTCTCGCAACGTCGAAGAGATCCTTTACCCCGCTATGGAAGATTTTTCGGTAGATATCATCATCGGCAAAGGGCCTTCGGCTCGTTCCATTCGGTTGGATCTACCCCATTTCACTCTCATTGGCGCCACCACCCGCTCGGGGCAGTTGACCGCTCCGTTGCGTGACCGATTTGGTGTGATTTTGCGGTTGGAACTGTATACACCGGAAGAATTGGCAAAAATCATTACCCGCTCGGCTGGCATCTTAAACATTGACATCGACTACGACGGCGCCATGGAGATTGCCTCTCGCTCCCGCGGGACACCCCGTATTGCCAACCGCCTGCTGAAACGGGTACGCGACGTAGCGCAGGTAAAATACAACGGCATGATCGACCTAACCGTTGCCCAAGATGCTTTGGCACGATTTGAAATCGACGAGCTGGGGTTGGATGATTTCGACCGCCGATTAATGCTTACCATGATCCGCCACTACGGCGGTGGGCCGGTAGGGCTTGAAACCTTGGCGGCCTCGTTGGGAGAAGAAGCCGTCACCATAGAAGACGTGTGCGAGCCCTACTTAATGCAATTGGGATTTTTAGCACGTACCGCCCGTGGTCGCGTAGTTACTCCCACCGCTTACCAACATTTAGGATTGCAACCAAATGGGGAAGAAAATCTTCAACAACATTTCGAATTATAAAAAAGGAGCGTTTTGACTTATGGCTCGATTATTTGGAACCGACGGTGCTCGCGGCATCGCCAATGCTGACTTAAACTGTGAACTTGCCATGAACATCGGCCGTGCCGCCGCATTGGTGCTGGCAGGTGCTACCAACACCCACAGACCTCGCATCTTGATTGGGTATGATACCCGTATTTCCTCGAAAATGTTAGAAGCCGCCTTGTCCGCAGGGATCTGTTCGGTTGGTGCCGACGTAATCCAAGTGGGGGTCGTCCCCACGCCCGCCGTGGCATATTTGGTCAAAACCTATGGGGCGGATGCCGGCGTTATGATCTC
>JAFYMD010000042.1 GCA_017556785.1 Clostridia bacterium
TACGTCGTTTTGTGCCAAAGCCGTACCATTTACGGCAGAGCGGATTTCTACATGGAACGTAGCACTGCCTTGGGTCAAGTTCACCGCAACTTTTGCGCCGTACAAATCAGCAGATTCAGGCACAAATTCTTGAGCGATATAACGATAGTTGTTCCAGTTGCCATCGGTGGTGGTGGCAGTGGACAACCCCAAGTGGGTAACGGGTGTGCCTTCTTCCTCCCACGCGACGAAGGTGGTGGGAGCGGGAGTGGTGCCGGTGGAAACGGCGGTGGTAATCAATTCAAACCCTGCAACAATACCGGATTTTGCAAAGGTTACCTCTCCCCCGCTGGACATTTGCCAAACATAGGCGGGATTGGCAGGGTTAGAAACCGTTTTACCGTGCACAATGCACACCGCACCTTCGGTACGGGCGGTCAACCAATATACCAAATAGTATACGTTACCGGGGGTAACGTTAACAACTTCACCCAAAGAAACGTCGTACCAATTTACGCCGTCCCCTTTGCTGGTGATGTTGGTATTGGCAGTAGCCAAAGCGGTGCCGTTTACTTCGGAACGCAGTTCCATATGCACCGTGGCAGTACCTGCCGTTAAATTCAGAGCCAGCTTGGCACCGCCCAAGGTACTTGCCTCGGGTACAATCTCTTGTGCAAAATAGCGGTAGTGGGTATAGTACCCGTCTGTTACGCTGGCGCCTTCTAACCCTAAGTGGAAAATAGGCTGCTCCACGTCGGTCCAGGAGGTAAAGGCGGTAGCAGCCTGCGTTGTCACTGTGCCGACAAGACAAGTGAGCAACATAGCCACGGTCAGCAATCCGGCCAACAAACATTTGATTATCATAAAATCATCCTCCATGATGTTTGCGTTACCATTTGAAAAATCAAACGATTTCACTAACCATTATTTTCACAATAAACATACCATAAATAGTTTTGCTTTTCAAGGACTTTTCCGACTTTAAAAATGGACTTTTTTTGCAAATTGAAGGGCGGTTTTAAGGAAACAAGGATTTTCCCGACATTTTTCGGCAAGCAATATGTAAAAAGAATAACCATACTCATCGGAGAGGATGATTACCGGCTCAGCCCCTAAAAGGGACAAAAATGCTCTCCCAAAAAACATTTGGGAGAGCGAGGATCAAATGTTGTTACGCATTGAGTTTTACAGGGAACTATTCCCATTTATCAACCATGTTTTTCAACACTTCCAAAGCGGATGAAGGGGGAACTTTATCGTCCCTGTTATCATAGGTAACGGATGCAGCTTCTTCCAAAACCACCGACACCGAAAGGTTTGTAACCTATGCTTTTTCTTCGTCGGTCGGGGCATTGTAAGCTGAGCGGGCAAGGTCAATGGCGATTTCCAGACCTTTGGCAAGAGAGGCTTTTTCCACCCATTCTTCTCGCGTGTGAATGCCGTGGTGATGGTTGACCCCTACGCAAATGGCAGGAATGCCCAGGGATAAGGGAATGTTGCAATCGGTGGAGGCACTCTCGAACAAAACGGGGCGGTTGGTGACCTTTTCAATGACCGCTGAAGCCGCGTCCCGCAAGGCGATCACCTTGTGTCGCGGTGTGGTACTGCAAGGACGCTCGCCCACCATGGTGACCGTAACTGCGGCATCGTGGGAGTTCCACTTGTCAAACACCTTGAAAAAGGACTCGCGCATTTGTTCCATGCAATCGGCATCGTTTGAGCGGTATTCGCACAACATGGATGCGGTTTGAGCGATGGTGTTCACCGAGGTTCCGCCCTCCATCGTTCCCACGTTGTAGGTGGTGCGGATGCCGTCTTTTTGGAGTACCGGAATTTTGTATAGGTCAGAAACGATATTGGACAGTACCGCAATGGCGTTGGTTTTGCCAAACTCCTCAAAGGAGTGACCGCCCTCGGTGGTGACCTCCACACGGTAGCGGTGAGAGCCCACGCAACAATCGTTTATCACGCCCAGCTCGCTGTCAAAACTCACCGCCTGCCCAATGCGGTCGCCGTGGGTTTTGAAGATGTGGCGAATGCCTTTTAAGTTGCCAAGTCCTTCTTCGCAGGAATTAAAAACAAACAACACCGCAGAAGCCGTGTGGGGATGTTCCAAATAGTATTTCACCGTCAGTAACAGAACTGCCACACTGGCAGTATCGTCCGCCACACCGGGGCAATGAATTTTTTGACCGTCGTCCACGTAAGGCATGGGCTGTGTGTCGGGAAACACCGTGTCGGTATGAGCGCAAAACAGCGTAACAGGGGTTTCGCTCTCGCAGTAATGCTCATACACCACGTTCAACGCCTCGTCAATATACGCAGTGGTTGCTCCATGTTTCCAAAGCCAATCTCGACAATATTCCGCCCGCTTTTGCTCCCCGTGAGAGGGGGCGGGGATTTCGCAAAGCTCCTTGAGGGTGGTGAGCAGCAGGTCTTGGTTTTGGGTAATAAATTGTTTGATTTGGTGGGACATATTATTCACCGCAGGCTAAGGTTTCTTTGGGTGTAACAATGGCGGCCGAAAGAAGGGCAAAATCCTCTTGGCTCAGGGTCAAGGCATCGATTTTTTGAGGCAATTCGCCAAACAACGAGTAGTAGTGGGTAAGGGCTGCAAGGCAACTGCCGACGTGGGAGGGGTGAGAGAAATCCTCACAATATAGCTCAAGGTCAGGATGATCGTGATGCACCGTGTAAAAGTTTTCCCCCACGTGAGATACGGTAAAACCAAAGGTTTCGGCGGCTTCCCGATAGGCAAGCGCAAGGGCTTTGGTCATGGATTGGTTGGTAAGACCAAGGTCGGCAAGTTCGGTACTGCCTTCTTTTCGTCCCCAAGTTTCGTATAAAAATTTACGGGGAATATTTTGACCGATCAAATCGGTTACAATAGTAATGCCTTTGAAAAACTCCCCTTTGTCGGTTACCGGCAAAAGGCTTTGTTCTTGCAAAAAGCAAACGTCAAAGCTGTGATTTGCCAAAAGGGTTTTCAACTCTATGGTGGCAGGGTCGTCTTCGGTTTGATATTGTTCCAACCGTCTGCCGCCGGCGGTAACCGAGTAAACCGTCACGTCCTTGCCGTTGTCTTTGGCAAGCCATTCAAAAAGGGTGGGCATTTTTGAAAAAAAGGTGTAACTGTTACCTACAAATAAAATATTCATGGTAGCACTCCTTGGCTGATTAGTGATTTCGTTTTCGATTGTATCATAAAACAGGGGGAAAGTAAAGAACAAAAAGCTTGACGAATCCCCTTGCAAATGCGAGAGAATTGTGGTAGGATGACCTTGAAAGAGAGGATGACTCTTATGAAATTCAAAACCATTTTGGCAAGCGAAATCGCTCGGCTTGACAGCGATGTAATTTTGGGCGGCGGTACCGACGATACTGCCTCGTTGCAACAGGTGCTGGATTTGGCCAAAGACAAATCCTACGGCGTGCATTTGATTATGGACGGCGCGGCATTGGTGCGTGGGTTAAAGGTGTACTCCAACACCACCATTGAATGTCGGTCGGCGGCTTGCGGATTTTTCCTGGCCGACCATTCCGATTGTCCGGTAATGCAAAACGGAAACCTGCGAAAAGAAGGCCAAGAAATCGTAGACGAAAATATTACCTTGCTTGGGGGTACGTATAACCAAAACTGTGCTCATCAGGTGCATAGTATCACCTATGACGATGACCGTGGTTTTTACCCGAGTTGGAATCTGCCGGGATTTCCCCCTTCTACCGATGCGGTGGTCAACCACCATTGGGTGGGGGTGCGTCGACTTACCTTGCGTGACGTGATTATTCGTGACCAGCGAACCTATGCCCTTATGATGTGCAACTGGGAGCACGTGGTCATTGAAAATATGGAAATTCAACTGCCGGGTCGGGTACACGGACAAAACCAAGACGGTATTCACGTGTTTGGCCCCGGTCGCTTTTTGACCATTCGAAACGTGAGCGGATGCACCAGCGACGATTTTATTGCTCTCGCTCCCGATGAGCGGGACGGCATTTCTGCCATTACCGACGTGGTAATCGACGGGGTGCATTTGGACGATGCCGACCAAGCTATTCGTATGCTTTGCCATAAAGATGGGGTGCTGGACCGTGTGACCATTCGCAATGTGAGCGGTACCTATCGGTCTTTCGGCTTTTTCATCAATCCCTTTCATCCTACGGGCTTGTCGGCAAATGCAGGGTATCGCAATATCTTAATCGATGGGGTTGATCTGCGCTCCAACGGAGTGGATTATGACTATACTTCTCCCTTTTTGTTCCGTGTGGGAGGACAGGTGGACAACCTGACGTTAAAAAACATTACCCATTATTGCCCGAGGGATGATCGCCCCGTAGTAGACGTAGGGCCGCGGTATTACATGGACAACGTGCCTTCTCCCGATGGTAGTAAAACCCATGTGCGAAACTTGACGATAGACGGGTTGACCGTGATTCGCAAGGCCGATTCGGCGGCGGGAGATCTGGTGCGCCTGCGGGATTGTCAGGTGGAACATCTGGCGGTGAAAGGGGTCGTTGTGTTGGATGACGCGGGGCCTCGGGGTACCTTGCTTTCGGTAGAACCAAACGCCGAAATTGTTACCATGGCACCGCTCTCGTACAGCGGCGGCGGTTTGGAGGATTTGATGAAAGAATAAATGGGAATAATTTAAAAACGCTCTGCTATCGCAGAGCGTTTTTTGCTATTTTCGGGTAGGTTTTACGTTTGAGGCGGGTGTGATACTGCCATCGATAGCGCCATTGGTTTGTTCAAACGCTTTGATGTGTTCGCGAATTAACACCAGCACCTGACTGTTCACGCTTCTTCCCTCGTAATCTGCAATGTGGGCGATTTTGTTGAGCATTTCTTCTTCAATTCGTATGGAAACACTTTTTACAGCCATCATTTCACCTCATAATAAACATATTATGTGTTTATTTTATGGGTATTATGTGTTACAATGTTGATGATGAACATATGGTATATCTATAATATTTTAGGGAGGTTTCAATAATGGGAAAGACGTGTTGCTTTTTGGGGCATAGAACAGTGAATGAAACGGAAGATATAAAAACTAAACTTGTTGTACTTATCGAAAAACTGATTGTAGAAGAAAACGTCGACACCTTTCTTTTTGGAAGCAAGAGTCGCTTTGATAGTTTGTGCCTTGAAATTGTAACAAAACTAAAAGAAAAACACCCGCATATAAACCGTGTTTACGTGCGGGCGGAGTATCCGTGTATTAGCGAATGCTATGAAAATTACCTGCTTGAAACCTATGAGTATACGTATTATCCTGAACGGATCACTAAGGCGGGAAGAGCAGTTTATGTGGAGCGCAATTATGAAATGATTGATCATAGTCAATTTTGTATCGTATACTTTGACCAACAGATGGCACCGACTACCCGTAAAAGCGGCACAATAATTGCGCTTGATTATGCAATACAGAAGCGCAAAAATATCATAAGGGTATAGTTGTTGTTTATTCGCTGGCAAACCCGCGAAGCGAAACATCATTGATGCGAAGCATCTCATCATTTGCACAAGGTGCAACTTCATTTGCGGCAACGCCGTAACATCGTTCATTTGTGCCACACAGGGCGGCATGATGTTCTCGCTTTGCTCGAAATGATGTTGCCTTTAGGTCAAATGATGTTGTGCCTTTCGGCACAAGATGAAAAAGCCTGAAAGTAAATACTTTCAGGCTTTTGGGACCGACACGCAAAATGGAACCGGTCTATAACCCTGATTTTCTTAATTATAGTTATCTGTTTCTATTTCCTTAATACCACCAGAAAAGCCGAAATCATATTTATCCATAATCTCATCAAACTTTTCACAAAATTGTTGTAAGGTCATATTATCAGGAATATAAATTACACCATCAATTTTTAATTCTATCATATCTATTTCTCCTTTAATTTACTTTTCGCAGTGTTTATAGAAGTAATTAGTAATTTCTTAACCTCAATACACTTTTCTAAAATATCTTTATTATCGTAATAACCACTTTCAATTAAAAGTTCAAGCCAATATTCACTTTCGGAACATTCTTTAAGTGCTATTTGAAGTTTGGCGATAAAATCAGCAGTTCCGTGTCCATAAAACGCTTCGCGAATATTAGCACCAACACTTGTACCACTACGGATAAGTTGATTTGTGAGCACACTTTCCTTTTTAGTTTGTTTTACATAATTGCAAACCTTAATTATCTGTAAAGCAAATTCTTTAGATTTAATAATCAACGAACTATCAGCCATAATATTACCGCCTTTCTAAAATAACCATACCACTATAAAACAAAAAGAGCAAGGCAAAGCCTTGCAAAAAACTTATTACCTCTTACTTCTTACCTATTACTTCCCAAAGCCCCAAGGACATTTTGAGGTAAGAGTGAAGAGGTAATAGGTAAGAAGTAAGCCCCAAGAACTTATCGTCCTTGGGGCTTTGGCTGCGGAACTAGGATTCGAACCCAGACAAACAGAGTCAGAGTCTGCTGTGCTACCCTTACACAATTCCGCAACGGCAACCATATTATATCGCAAAATCAGAAATTGTCAAGAAAAATGTACCGAAAACCTCTTTTTTGAGCGGAATTCTTCGGTTGTAATTGAAATACACTTATGGTATACTTCATATAGTATCATGGAAAAGGATGAATGTGTTATGGCATATAAAAGAGCGCTGTGGAAAAGCGGACTGACTTACGAGCAAACCTGCGAGCATTGCCGTACGGTGATTCGTTATACCGACGATCGGTTGGATTTTCGTCCTTGGTATCCCGACGGATTTGTGTACTGTCCCCAATGTAAATCTCCCGTTCGTCATAACGAGGTTTATGCAATTAACCCGCCCGCGACCCAAACGGTGGTGGATTTGACAGGTTCTGCCACGCCGAGTGCATCGCAAGCGGTTACCCCTGTCGGTGGTGCACGCTTTTGCCCCCAATGTGGCAATGCTTTTCAAGAAACCGACAAGTTTTGTGCCAAATGCGGAACCAAACGAGGATAAGTTTTCGTTACCAATCACAACCACCCAACCGGGCGGTTGTGATTTTTTTCTTTTTCAAAACCAATTTTTAACGGATCGCCTCTTTTTGCGTTGTTTGGTCATTTCCTTTGTTTGTTTGGTTACGATACCACTTAGCACCGTCAAGGCAATTAAATTGGGAATTGCCATTAGGCCGTTGCACAAATCGGAAAACCCCCATACCTGCGTTGTTGACACAAAGGGGCTCGCTCCCACCATAGCCAAAAACACCCAAGGGTAAATCCGTTGTACCGATGCCTTGGGGCACAAGTACCGTAAGCATTGATAAGCGTAAAAATACCATCCGTAAATGCCGGTAAAGGCAAAGATTGCCAAGCATCCCGCCAGCAACCAAGCAATCACGGCGGGGGAGAGGGGCAACAGCCGACACAAGGCATAGGTTGTAATTTGTGCACCGTCTAACCGGGGAAATTGGTAGGCGCCGCTTGCCACCACTACCAAGCCGGTTAAGGTGCATACTACCATGGTGTCGATCAGTACCGTAAGCATAGAAACCAGCCCTTGTTGCGTGGCACAGTTGGTTTGCGCCGTGGCGTCGGCAATGGCGGAAGACCCCAACCCTGCTTCGTTGGAAAAAACGCCTCGTCCCACGCCCACGCGCATGGCAGTTTTAAGGGTAATCCCCGAGGCTGCTCCCATAACCGCCGAAGGATCGAATGCGCCTTGCCATATACATGCTATGGCTTGGGGGAGTTTGGGTGCGGCATAGACCAATCCCCACAGCAACAGCCCGGCATATACGACCGACATAAAAGGGACTAAATATGCCGAAATTTTGGCAATGCGTACGGTGCCGCCCCAAATGACCATGCCTACCAGCAAAACCAGTATCGTTGCGGTTGCCAGGTTGGTTACGGCATATGCCGTTGATCCTTTTTGACAACCGACCGCCCCTTGCAAGGCCGTAGCAACGCTGTTGCCTTGGGCAAGCGTTCCGATTCCCAACGTACCGGCAACTACCCCAAACAGAGCGAAACACTTGGCCAAAGGACGCCATTTTTTCCCCAGCCCGTCTTCGATATAAAAAAAAGGGCCGCCCCAAGGTTCCTGCCCTTCTTGACGACGAAAGTGCACCGCCAAAGTTCCCTCGGCATATTTGATCGCCATACCAAAAAAGGCGGCGACTTCCATCCAAAACAGGGCACCGGGACCGCCTAACGTCATGGCGGTGGCTACCCCTACGATATTCCCCGTGCCCATGGTTGCCGAAAGTGCGGTGCACAAAGCACCAAAGGGAGAGATTTGTCTGTGTTTGTTTGCTTGGTTTCCCACAAGACCTGCCAAGCTGTGTTTTAACTGTGTGATTTGAACAAATCTTGTTCGTAAGGTCAAAAACAAGCCAATGAACGGAATGGCATATAATAGGATTTTGTCCCATAAAATACCGTTTAAAAAGGCTACCATATTGCATCACCCGTAACACTATATGCGTAGAACCGAGCGTTTAGGATATACTACGGTGGGAGGAATGCATATGAAAAAGCGGACCATGGTGGTTTCTTTTATGTTGACTTGGGCCATTTTGTTATCGGTAGGGCGAGTGGCACATCTTTCTTTGGGGACGACCTATGGTTCGGTCGCCCGTCAACAATCGTTGTTTACGTTGAGCATACAACCCATTCGCGGGAAAATATACGATCGGAACGGGTTGCCCCTTACCCAACAAGAATCGGTACAAAAGGTAGCGTTTGCGGCTACTCCCCAAGTGATTTCTTACGTGCATCGAGCCTGTTTGGGGCAAGAAAAACAAACCCTGTTGTCGTTGCTGTCGGGAAGGCGCCCTTTTTTATGGCAAACCAAAACCGCGTTTGCCGTTAAAGGAGCAACGGTTTTTCAATGCAGCAATTTACATCCGTCATGGCAATCGGCGGTGCATTCGGTGGGTTATACCGACGGTTCGGGGACCATTGGTTTGAGCGGAATGGAAAAGGCTTTTCAACAATTGTTGTATACCGGCACGAGCCAAACCATTACCTATGCGTGCGACGCGGCAGGAGGGAGCTTGGCGGGTGTTTTGCCGCAAATCGATACGCCGAAATTTTCCTTAGATTTTGGGGTATATACCACCTTGAATCGTGCGTTGCAACAAACGGTGGAAGAGGTGTTTCCCAAAAGTTTCAACGGAGCGGTGGTGGTACAAAAAGCAGGAAGCGGAGAATTGTTGGCGCTGCACAGCGCGCCCGCTTTTTCTCCTGCCGATTTGTCTGCGGCTTTGCAAGACGGACGTTTTCCTATGCTGAATCGGTATTTGACCCCCTATAACGTAGGCTCAATCTTTAAACTGTGCGTTGCCGCCGCCGCATTGGAGCAGGGGATCTCGCCCGATTTTGTTTATACCTGTACGGGTAGTATTCATTGTTCTTTGGATTTTGCCTGTCACAAAACCGAAGGACATGGTGAACTAACCATGGGTGAAGCGATGGCACAATCCTGCAACACCTATTTTATTCATCTTGCCGACCAAATAGGAGGGCAGGCGGTGTATGATATGGCTTTGTCCATGGGATTGGGACAGTCTATTTATTTGTGCGATGATGTTATTGGTCAAAAAGGGCAATTGCCCGATTTGTCGGAACTTCTTCGTTCCCCTGCTGAACTTGCCAATTTTGCCATAGGACAAGGGGTGTTTTTGGCTACGCCGTTGCAAATTTCTGCTTTGGTTAACGCCATTGCCAACGGCGGGGTATATTTTACGCCCCGCTTGGTTGCCAAAACAGTTGATGGCAAAGGGGCACAGCGAATGATGCACGTCATGCCGGGTAAGCGGATTATTTCCCCCAAAACCGCCGGCCTTTTGTCTGACATGATGCAAGCGGTGACCGCAAACGGTACCGGAAAATTGGCGCAACCGGTCATTGCCGCGGCGGGCAAAACCGCCACCGCCCAAACAGGAATGCAAACCGAGGACGGACAACCCATAACGCAGGCATGGTTTACCGGATTTTTTCCCGCCGCAGAGCCGCAGTATTGTGTTACCGTTTTGGTGGAAAACGGAAAATCGGGAGGAAGCGATGCCGCCCCGATTTTTAAAGCAATTTGCGAAAAAATGGAATTATCATAGGGAATCGAAAAAAACAAGTCCCTTTTTATTGACTTATAGCAGAAACCCCACTATAATTATTTTGCATCAAATCATAAGGGGGAAGCGCTATGTATTGTAAAAAGTGCGGGACGCAATTGGACGATGATTCGGTTTATTGTCATATGTGTCGTACCAAGGTGCCAACCGGTCGACCGCCTGTCGATGGGGACGTAATCCCTCCGCCACCGATTGAAAAAAACAAATCCAGAGATAATAATCACGCATGGCGTTGCTCAAAATGCGGCTGTTTCATTGACCACGAGCCGTGTATTGTCTGTGCCAAAATGCCGCAAACACCTGTCAAGCCCATTCGATTTGCCAATGGGGATTATGGTTGTCCCATTTGCAAAAATAAACAATCTGATGGTGATTATTGCAACAGGTGCGGTCAATTGTTTATCTCACAAAAGCCGATTGTTGAAAGAAAGCATTCTTTTCCCATGGCTTATTTTAATTTTTGCATTTACTTTTTGTTTTTCTTTAGCGGTGGTAGCAATGCGGTAACGGGCCTGTATTATCTCACGTTGTTCGACACCGCCAACGGTCCGTTGTATTTCTTTTATGGGTTGAGCTTAATTGTTACAGGCGGGTTGCTGTTTTATTTGCGGTTCCGTCTTGCCGAGTTTAAGACCGATGCTCTTACGTGGTTTAAGGCGGTGCGAATCGGCACCTTGGCCAACAATATTTTTTTCTTGATTTTACTGAACGAACTGTGGGCATATATGATCATTCCCTTTTTGCTGAGCGGGTTGATCATCGCCGCCGAAATTGAGTATTTTGATAAGAGAGAATCGTTATTTGTTTATTGATCTATATAGAAAAGCAAAGAGCAGTCGGTTCCACGACCTGTCTGCTCTTTGCTTTTTTCTATGTTTTTTGATCGGTTCGATTTAAGATATAATCCACCGAAACCCCGTGAAAATCTGCTAATTTGATTAAGATTTCGGTGGGAATATCCAACTCGCCTCGTTCGTAATTGCTGTACACCCGCTGACTGCACATGAGAATCTCTCCCATTTCTCGTTGGGTCAAATCTTTGTCCTCTCGCAAATCGCGTATCCGTCTGTAAAGCATACTGTGTCACCATCCTCAAGGTATGTATGCCTTATTATAAGTTTAGCGGAATATGCGCTATTGACATTTAGCGGAAAATCCGCTAAAATAAATCTGTATTATCTTGAAAAGAGGGATGATTATGTATTGTTTCAAATGTGGAATCAACCTATCGGAAGGAGATCAATTTTGTTGGTCCTGTGGTGCCAAACAAAGGCCGTATCATAAGCCGACTGTTTTCCAAACCAACGCCTCTGATTGTGAGCCCACTACACTATCCTCTCACAAAGTATGGCGATGTCAGCAATGTGGCAATTGGATCGACCATGACCCTTGCATTGTATGCAACAAGGAAAATCAAATTCCTGTCAAGCCGATTACGATGGACGATCGGATCTTTGGCTGTCCCGCTTGCGGTCAACTTCAAATCTATCGGGATTATTGTCATCGGTGCGGTCAATTGTTCAGCGTGTCTCCTACGCCCGAGAAAACAACCACCGAGTCTCGCCCTATGGCTTATTATTATTTTTTGAAATACGTGTTATTGCCCGGTAGTATTATCAGTCTAATCTTGGGATTTGTTTATTTGTTGCTTTACTTTGGTATTTCTGCCGATGTCAAGGAATATACAAGATTATTAAAATACCTGGTGGGGAACAGTCGGCTGGAAGCGATGGCATGGAACGGGGTTCTTTATGTATACAGTGGAATCACCGGCATTTTCTCCTGGAATCTTTTGACAAGCCATAAGCAAAAATTCTTGTTGGTTTATTTGTTTACGCGCATTGGGGGACTGATTTTCAATATGTTAATCGGATTCCTTGTTAACAACGAGTTGTACACAACCATTGGCGTGATCGTTGGTTCGATCATTGTTTTAGTTGAAATGAATTATTTCCAAAAGCGTTCCGATCTTTTTGTCAATTAACAACAGTAACCACAAGAGCCGCTTACACAAGTAAGCGGCTCTTAATACGTAACGGTTATTGTTTCTTTTTCGTTTTCCGTTGTACCAGCTTGACCAATTCCACCAGCGGGATAATCAATACCGCAATGCCCACCGACATGGCATATTCTGCAAAAGAAATGTGAGCAAACTCAAACAGGTTAGCCAAAAACGGCACGTAAATTACGGCGGTGGTCAACACGACCGTAAGTGCCATAGCACCCCACAACAGCAGATTTTGGGTCTTTAAGGTGAAAATAGAATGTCGTGCGGAACGCATGTTGAGAGAATGAAATACCTCCAACAGCGACAGGGTCAAAAATGCCATGGTCATGCCGTCTTCGGAGGTAACAAATTCCCAACGACCTATTTCCATGAAATGTCCCACCAAGTATGCCGCCAAGGTCAAAATCGTGGACAAGATCCCTTGGTAGATTACGTCAAAGCCCAAGCCACCGGCAAAAATGCCGTCGGTTTTTTTCCGTGGCTTGCGGTTCATAATGTCGGGCTCGCTTTGTTCTACTCCCAATGCCAAGGCAGGGAAGGTGTCGGTGATCAGATTGATCCACAACAAATGGGTGGGCTTGAGTACCGTGAATCCCAAAATGGTGGCTACAAAAATACTGAGCACTTCGCTAAAATTGGAGGCAAGCAAAAATTGGATTGCTTTGCGGATATTGTCGTATATTTTACGACCTTCTTCTACGGCCAGCACAATGGTGGCGAAGTTGTCGTCTGCCAACACCATGTCCGCCACGTTTTTGGTTACGTCGGTACCTGTGATCCCCATGCCAATACCGATATCGGCATTTTTGATTGAAGGGGCATCGTTCACACCGTCACCGGTCATGGCGGTGACCATGCCTTTTTCTTGCCATGCCTTTACGATTCGCACCTTATGCTCCGGCTGTACGCGGGCGTAAACCGAATATTGGGTGATTTTCTTTGCCAATTCTTCGTCCGACAACTCATCTAACATGGCACCGGTCAAGGCTTGTTTGGCATCGGTTACGATTCCCAAGGTTTTGGCTATGGCAACGGCGGTGTCCAAATGGTCGCCGGTGATCATAA
>JAFYMD010000043.1 GCA_017556785.1 Clostridia bacterium
GACTATGATTCTTCTGCTTGGCTTAAGCGCTATGCTTACCATTACATTATGAATGAAACGCAGGTTCGCAGTCGCTTGCCTCTTACATGGTGTTTTAACCCGAACCTTTCCATGCGGGTGCCAATGATTTTTGATTATATTTACGACAACAAGTATGATCATGAATTTTTTGCCGCAGGGGACAGTGGCGCCGGTTACGTGATTCCGTCCGGGCTTTTTGGGGGACTCCCTTTGAATTATTCCCAAAAATCTCGTCCTGACGGCTACGCCAACGGCGATACCATGTGGGCAAACTATTGCAAAGCCTTTTACGATCGATTTGATATGAAGGCAACCGGTTTTATTATTAACGGAGCCAACCCGCTTACTACCGATATTTTGGGAATGTTTAACACTTTCTCAACCATGGGTGGTTTGCACAACAACGCTTCTGCTGCCATGACTCGCTACAAAGACGTTCCATACCTTCATTGTCATAACGGCATTGACGTCAATACCGATATGAACGTTTTGTACGAGCACGCTTTTACCGTTATGGCAGGTTATAATTTTGCTGCGTATCGTACGGTGTGTATTTCACCTGCGGGGCTCGAACAAATCATAAATAACTTTACCGCTTACGCAACCGAAAAAGGAGATAACGTGCAATATGTTGAACTGCATACCTTCCTAAAATTTGCCAAGCAATCGGGTAAAGGATATCGAATTGATTAAGGAGTGAATAAAATGAAACAATGGATTAGTTTGTTGTTGGCTGTATGTGTTGTATTAACGGTAACCGTTATCGGCGCAGGAGCTGAACCGATTGTATCTGTGCAAATCGGTGACGTGGACGGCGACAAAAGCATTACAGCAACCGATGCTTTGGGTGTGTTAAAGCACGTGGTGGGAAAAGGTCGATTGGACAGCGAGCATATCAATGCCGGCGACGTAACCGCCGACCAACTGGTTAGTTCCGCCGATGCATTGGATATTTTGAAATTGGTGGTAGGTAAGCTTGACGGCTTTGCAGCAGAAACCCAAATCCCCGATTCCTTTGCTTCCTACAAACCTTACGAAAACAGCGATTTTGATTATAATACATCTTTGTCGGTCAATGGTGCTTATGCTACCGATACGACTGCCGACTGTAGCTTTGTGATGGACAATACCGGTTTGGCACCCAAAACCATTTACCAATTTTCCGGTTCCACGATTACCGATTGGGATGTAGGCCGTTTGGTCTATAGTCTGCAAGGGCTGATAAATCGTGATTTTGGTCGAGATGCCAATCATACTTCTATCTTGTATGCTACCGTTGAAAGTTCCGATACTGCTTGGCTGGATTATATGCAAGAAGAAGGCAGTGTATATGCAGGGTATGCAGTTGTAAAAATTACCAGTTGGGATGCTTTTTACACTACCTTTGAAAACCAAATCAAACAATGCGGTTTGATTCTGTGGGACGGTAATGTACCTGCGACTGCCAACGTAGCCGCTACCATTTGTGGTTTGGACGGATATTTGCCCGTGTTGGCAAAGAGCCCCTTGCACGACCAATTGGTAGCAAAGGGGGTTGCGGTAAAACAATCTTTGGTGGATTTGTTCAAAGATGCCCAAAAAGGGAAAAAGATTGCAGACAGCAACGTGGTTTCTACCGGCTCTGCCAAAAACGATGCCTATCGTTGGGCTCTCGCCAAATATTTTGACCGTTGCTCTGCCAATTATTTGGCATATACCTTAGACGGTGCCGTTACCGTTAGGGGTTACGACGCCTACGAAGACAACCCCTCTGCTTTGCTAAAGGATTCGGGGAAAAACAGTTTGCGTAATCACGACTATTTAGTTGCTCGTCGTTGCTTCTTCTTTGACTTACATCCTCATAACGAAGAGGTTTGTGACGACCCTGCTCAACAATATGTGATCCGCTACACCTGCCCCCATTGTAACGTAGAAGGGTATTATGATTATGATGCCGTTTCGGGGGAAGACGATCCCATTTGTCTGTATTGCGACACCTTGTTTGTCATGGACTGGGGTCTTATTGCTGACGAAACCCGCTTGTGTACCATTGCTGAGCTTGGTACCGACCAAGAAACCATGTTGCAAATTTATGCGGCTCGCTACAAACGAGCAAACGGCTCTATGGGTCAGTTGATGGGCTTCCCTCCTTGGTGGGCAAAATATACCACTCATAGTGAACAAGGATTCCAAGCGGCAACCTGGATTGAATGGTTGTACTGCGAATTGATTTCTTGCTATAATTTGGCAAAAGAAGCCGATGCCGCCGGTACGGTAGATATGACCAACGGCTCGGTGTATTACAAATACGTTCCTCGTGTAGCACAGTACGACAACAAGTTTGATGAGTATGATTCCGGTGTAACCTATGACGACGACACCATGTATTTCACCATTTACATGGGGGACTACGATTCTTCGGCTTGGTTAAAGAATTATGCATTTACCTTCTTTGTGTCCCGTGGCGGTGACAAAGCACGTGCCAATTTGCCCCTTACTTGGTGCTTTAACCCCAATCTTTCTTTGCGGATTCCCATGGTGTTTGATTACGTTTACGCTAACAAGTACGAACATGAGTTCATTACGGCAGGGGACAGCGGTGCAGGATACGTAATTCCTGCCGGCTTGTTTGGTGATTCTACCTTATCGTATGCCCAAAAAACACGTCCCACCAATTATACCAACGGTGATCAAATTTGGGCAAATTATTGCAAGATCTTCTACGATCGGTTTGATATGCAAACAACAGGATTTATCATTAACGGCAACAACTCGTTGACGAATGATATTATGCGTACCTTTAACACCTTCGCTACTCGTGGCAGCTTGCACAACCGTGGCGATCGGTTAATGACCCAATACAAGGGTGTCCCTTATGTTTATTGTCAAAATGGTATTGGTACCGATACGGCTATGGAAACCCTTTACGGCCATGCTTATGAACGTATGGCGGGGTACAATTTCTCTGCGTATCGCACCGTTTGTGTGTCGCCTACAAACGTGAAAAAGATCGTAGACAATTTTACCAATTATGCAACCCAAAAGGGTCATAAGATTCAATACGTAGAATTGAACACCTTCCTTGAACTGGCAAAACAATCCGGAAAAGGCGAAATTATTAAATAACGTTTGACGTTTTTCATTGCACCTTGCGAATGGTTCGCGAGGTGCAAATTTTTTTAAGAAAGTTTGTCAAAACCTATTGTGTAATTAGCGGTTTGCGGTTATAATAAAATAGATTAATTATAGAGTAGTGTCGCTTTTTGTCGAAGCGTTGATCATACTGCGAGGAGAATGTGCTATGTTTACCAGAGAAATCGGTATCGATTTGGGTACTGCCAATACCCTGGTTTGTATAAAAGGAAAAGGCATTGTTATGCGAGAACCCTCAGTCGTTGCGGTGGATGTGCGCAACGAAACC